>NZ_VFVA01000007.1:0-202841 GCF_006442155.1 Mesorhizobium sp. B2-4-14
CTTCGACAAAGCCAGGCCGGTCATCGACGCCTACGCCCGTATGGTCGGACTGATGGGGTCGGCAGGCGCCGGCCAGCTCACCAAGATGATCAACCAGATCTGCATCGCCGGGCTGGTGCAGGGACTGTCGGAAGGCATCCATTTCGGCAAGAAGGCCGGTCTCGACATCGAGAAGGTGATCGAGGTGATCTCCAAGGGCGCGGCCGGCTCCTGGCAGATGGAGAACCGGCACAAGACCATGAATGCCGGTAAATATGATTTCGGTTTCGCCGTCGACTGGATGCGCAAGGACCTCGGCATCTGCCTGGCGGAAGCCGACCGCAACGGCGCCAAGCTGCCGGTGACCGCGCTTGTCGACCAGTTCTACAAGGACGTGCAGGCCATGGGCGGCAAGCGTTGGGACACGTCCTCGCTGCTGGCGCGGCTGGAGAAGTAGGCGCCCATGTCCCTGCCCGCTCCAGGCTGGACCGCGCAGGAGGTCGTCGCGCATCTGCGCTCGATCGGCACCGAGGAGAATCGCCGCGGCATGGCGCGGTTCGGCATCAACACCGCGACCGCGCTCGGTGTTGGCAATGTGGATTTGCGGCCCTTGGCGCGCAAGCTGAAGCGCAACCACGAACGGTCCCTGGCGCTGTGGGACAGCGGCATTCGCGAAGCGAGGCTGATCGCTTTCACTGGTGAGCCAAAGGAGATCACCATTGAGGAATGCCGCCGCTGGGCCGGCGATTTCGATTCCTGGGAAGTTGTCGACACTGTGTCGGACTTGTTCGTGGACACGCCGTTCTGGCGTGAACTGATCGAAGAGTTCGCGGCCGACGAGCGCGAATTCGTCCGCCGCACGGCCTTTGCGATGCTGGCATGGGCGGCGGTGCATCTGAAGAAGGAACCTGACGCGACGTTCCTGCCTTATCTGCGATTGATCGACGCCCATGCCGGTGATGAACGCAATTTCGTCAGGAAAGCGGTCAATTGGGCGCTGCGGCAGATCGGTAAGCGATCGGTGACGTTGCATGCTCCTGCCCTCGCCCTGGCGCAGAAATTTGCGGTTTCCAGCGACAAGACCAGGCGTTGGGTCGGCAAAGATGCCGCGAAGGAACTGTCAGATGCCAAGACGCTCGAACGCCTCGCCGCCAGAAAAATCTGAATACGCCGATATCCGTTTCACCGAGGTGACACCGGCAACACGCGTCAGCTTCGAGACCTTGTTCGAGCAGCCCGGTGCGCCGAAATATTGCTGGTGCATGGCCTGGCGACACGCCGGTCGCGAGCATATCCAGAACGACGAGAAGAAACGTCGGATGACGGCGCTCATCGACGCCGGCACGCCGGTCGGCATCCTCGCCCATATCGACGGAAAGGCCGTCGCCTGGTGCTCGGTCGCGCCGCGCGAGACCTATCGCAAGCTTTCAAGGCAGCAGGACGACGCCGAGACGGGCGTCTGGTCGATCGTCTGCTTCTACGTGCCAAGGGCTTTGCGCGGCGGCGGGCTTGCTTCGGCATTGCTCGATGCGGCCATCGAGCACGCCTTCACCAAGGGGGCGCGCGTCAGAGGCCTATCCGGTGGACGAGGCGTCACCGAGCTACCGTTTCATGGGCTTTCGCGACATGTTTGCTGCTCGCGGTTTCAACGAGACCGGGATGGCCGGCTCTCGCCGACATGTGATGAGGCTCGAGCATTGACGCCATTGGGCTCGAAGTCTTTACTCCCCAGCAAGGGAAGCGGCCATGAACTGTTTCAAGTCGATCATAGCGCTCGCGGCGGCGCTGTCTCTCTCCGTTGCCGGCGCCTCGGCCGCGACCATGCACATCTTCTGGAAGGATTTGCGCCCGGCCACCCAGGCGCTTACCGAAGATGCCGGCCTGCCGATGATCGCGGCAAAATTGCCCGACCATGGCGAGACGCTGTCCGTTGGCCTGCAGGACAAGATCATACAATTAGCCGGCTATGCATTGCCGGTCGATCGCGACGGCGACCTCGTCTATCAGTTCCTGTTGGTACCGTGGACGGGCGCATGCAGCCACATGCCGACGCCGCCGCCCAACCAGATCGTACTGGTCACACCAGCCCATCCCTACAAGATGTCGGAAGCTTACCAGCCGGTCGCCGTCACAGGTGCCCTGAAGCCGGGCATGGAGAAAAGCCAGCTGTTCATTCTCGATGGCGTCAGCGTCATTCAGTCCGGTTACACCGTCCGCAAGGCGGAAGTGGTCGGGGTCGACACTGTGTCTGACACCATCACCCTGCCGGTGAACTCGCCCTGGACATTCCTCAACAAGAAGAAGAACTGATCGACCGAAAGCTCAGGCGGCGTTCGCGCCCGATTCCTTGTCCAGCACCATGTAGTCGAGCGGGATTTCGGTCGTGTATTTGATCTGCTCCATGGCGAACGACGAGGACACGTCCCGAATCTCGATCTTGGCGATCAGCCGCTTGTAGAACGCGTCGTAAGCGGCGATGTCGGGCACCACGACGCGCAGCAGATAGTCGACGTCGCCGCTCATGCGGTAGAACTCGACGACCTCGGGAAATTCCTGGATGACTTCGGAAAACCGCCGCAGCCATTCATGGCTGTGCGAATTGGTGCGGATCGACACGAAAACGGTGACGCGCACATTGACCTTCTCGTGGTCGAGAATGGCGACGCGCCGCTTGATGACACCCTCCTCCTCGAGTTTTTGGATGCGGCGCCAGCATGGCGTGGTCGACAGGCCGACTTTCTTGGCGACATCGGCGACAGCGAGCGTCGCGTCCTCCTGCAGGAGGCGGAGAATTTTTCGGTCAAGGCGGTCCATCGGGGGCTCCTGAGGAATAGTTTCGCTATATTCCCTTTTATTCAGGCCATTCACAAGAAAGAAATTCTGCCGGCTGGCTTGAAAGCAGGTGATTTCTTGCTGAACGCTCAGCCGATGCGATAGCGGATTTCCGACCGCAGGAAAGGCAGCAAATCCATTTCGAACCATGGATTCTGCTTCAACCAGCCGGTGTTTCGCCAGGACGGATGTGGCAGCGGCAGCACTTTCGGGCCGACAGAATTGTCCCATATGGCCCGCCAGTCCATCACCGTTTCCGTCACCGAGGGACGGCGCGCGGCGCCCATATGCCACGACTGAGCATAGATGCCGATCGTCAGCACCAGGTCGATCTTCGGCATCAAGGCCATCAAAGGCGCGCGCCAGGCCGGCGCGCATTCGCGCCTTGGCGGCAGGTCACCGCCCTTGGCGTCCTGGCCAGGGAAGCAGAAGCCCATCGGCACGATGGCGAATTTCTCGATGTCGTAGAACTCGTCGCTGGTCACACCAAGCCAGTTACGCAGGCGGTCGCCGGAAGCGTCGGTGAACGGCATGCCCGACAGGTGCACCTTGGTTCCCGGCGCCTGGCTGGCGATCAGAATGCGGGCGCTGGACGATGGCCGCAGCACCGGTCGCGGCTCATGCCGCAGTGGCTTGCCGATGGGATTTTCGACGCAGATGCGGCAGGTGCGGACCGTCGCGGCGAATCTGTCCAGTTCCACGCTCAAGCGGCGGCACTCGGCCGGCTGGAGATCGCCTGATACCAACGCAGCACATTGCTGCATTCCTCCGGCACCTTGATCCGTGCCGGCTTCATGAAGTCGATCGCGATCAGGCCGGTGATGTCGGCAATCGAATAGCTGTCGCCGGCGGCGAACTCCCGATTGGCCAACTCTCCGTCGAGGAGTTTCAGGAACGCGACCGCCTTCGGCTTGTTGGCCTCGCCCCATTCGGGGATCTGTGGGATTTCCCATTCCTTCATCGCCGGATGGATATGGCGAAAGGCCTGGGCGACGCAACTGAGCAAATTGAACTCCATTCGTCTTTGCCACATCTCGACCTGTGCCTTGCCGAGCGCGCCACGTCCGAACAGGGCTGGCTCCGGGTGCAACTCCTCGAAATAGCGGCAGATGGCGACGGATTCGGTGATGACGGTGCCGTCGTCAAGCTCCAGCACTGGCAGGCGTTGCAAAGGGTTGCGCGAACTCACCGCTTCGTTCTTGTGCTCCAGCGCGCCCATGTCGATGGATACCAGCGGAACCGAGATCCCCTTCTCGGCGAGGAAAATGCGAACCCGCCGCGGGTTGGGCGCCCGGCCGCCGTCGAAGAGTTTCATTCGATCCTCCTTCCCTTCCACCAGATACGCTTCACCAGAAGCGAAAGATCTCTCGCACGGCGTCACCGATCGACGCCAGCGTGCCGTGCTTGCGCTCGACAAGCTCGCCGCGATGGCTGGCGCGCCAGTCCTGCGGCTGGTCGAAGGTACCCGCCCAGATACCAACCTTTGTCGCGCGCGCAATCGCTTGCTCGTTTTCGAAGTCACCATAGGCGACGGCCCAGCCGGCCTCGACCTGAGCGCGGTTAAGATCGGTACCGCCGGCCATGCAGTGGCCGAGTAACCGGCCATAGCGATCGCGTTGCCAGCCGCTGCAGGTGACCGGCCGGCTGGCGATCAGGCGCACCAGCGATTGGCGCGCAAGCGTACCACAGGGATAATCGGCGCCGTTCTTGCGGCAGGTTTGGGTGTATTCCGGGGCGTCGATGCCGCGCATCCGGATGCGTTCGGTGCCGAGCGTAATCGAATCGCCATCATTGACGACGGCTGCACCTTGCGTCTTGCGTGTCTCCACCCGGTCGAGGCGCGCCGCCAACAGGATCAGCAGGCCGAGAATGATCACGGTCAGCCCGTAGTCCAGCATTTTACGCCGCAGGCTTCTCGGGCGCGGCACCGCATACCGCCGGCGCGGCCTTGGTGACCAGGAACGGCTCATATGGCAAACGGTTGGTTAATCATTCGAACGTAGCTTAACGCCTTGAAATCGCTGCGCGCATAAATTGAAGTCTTTGATGCCCCTGCAACGCTCGAACACAGCGGACAAGTTCATTGTGGACCGCAGGAAACCGCATCGCAACAGCGATGTGGCGCGCGCGGTGCGCAAGACGCGCGACCGTCTTTCGCAGCAGGCGGGCAATCCCGATTTCGACCGCGAACTCCTGAAACTCCACGCCCGCGCCATGACGAGCGGCGCCGTGGTCATCCCGCTACTCGTGCTGGCGATCGCCGCGACGGGACGGTTCGCCGGCGTCGGCAACGAGATCGGGCTCTGGGCGCTGTTCACGCTCACCTGCTACACGATCGTCGCCTTAATGGCGCGGCGCATTGAGCGGACGGAGGCTTCCGAGATCAATCCCTCGCAGGCGCGAAGGGAGTTCCTGGCCGGCCATTTCCTTTGCGGTCTCGGCTGGGCCTGGTTCGTCTGGCTCGGCTGCGGCGCCTGCGCCCTCGACCAGTTCCAGGTGGTCAAGGCGGTGGTGCTGCTGCTTGCCATGGCCGGGACGGCGGTCATGGCCTCGTCCCTCAGCGGCGCACTGTTGGCAACCTTCGCCGTACCGGTGGCGCTCTATGCCTATACCGGGGCCAAGCTGTGGATGCCGGTCGAGGCGATCATGGCGGCGCTGCTTGCCCTGTCGTTGCCTTTCTTCGCCTATGTCGCCCGTCACATCAATCGCTCCTCCTTGATGCTGTTGTCGTTCCGCTCCGAAAAGGACGCGCTGATCGCTGAGCTGGAAACAGCGAAATCGATGTCGGACGAAGCACGCCGGCGGGCCGAGGATGCCAACTTGGCAAAGTCGCGCTTCCTCGCTTCGATGAGCCATGAATTGCGCACGCCGCTCAATGCCATTCTCGGCTTTTCCGAAGTGATGGCGAACGAAGTGCTGGGGCCGATGAGCAATCCCACCTATCGCGACTACGCCCACGACGTGCATGATTCCGGCCAGCATCTGCTCGATCTGATCAACGAGATCCTCGATCTGTCCCGCATCGAGGCCGGCCGCTACCAGCTCAACGAGGAACCGGTGATGTTGCTCAACATCGTCGAGGATTGCTGCCATATGATGGAGTTGAAGGCACGCAACAAGGACATCCGCGTCGTCCAGGATTTCGAACCGACATTGCCACGGCTGTTCGCCGACGAGCGTGCCGTGCGCCAGATCACACTCAACCTCCTGTCCAATGCCATCAAGTTCACCGCCACCGGCGGCGAAATCCGCGTCCGCGTCGGCTGGACGGCTGGGGGTGGGCAATACATTTCGATCAAGGACAATGGCCCGGGCATTCCCGAGGACGAGATTCCTGTCGTGCTTTCGGCCTTCGGCCAGGGCTCGATCGCCATCAAGAGCGCCGAACAGGGCACCGGCCTTGGCCTGCCCATCGTGCAAGGCTTGCTCGCCATGCATGGCGGCGAGTTCGAGTTGCACTCCAAGCTGCGCGAAGGCACAGAGGCGATCGCCATTTTCCCGCTGAGCCGAGTGATGGAAGAACTGCCGGCGCTGCCGACCGCGGCGGTGGCGGCGCGCAGGCGGTAGAGGATTTCATCGGTGCGCGGGTGGCTATAACCGCACTGCTGCTGCCATTCCCGAACTGGTCAGCGCCGCCGCCTTGACCAGGCCCGCGGCAAGCGCTGCCCCTGCCCCTTCGCCGTGGCTGATACCCAGGTCGAGCAGCGGCCGCAAGCCAAGCAACTCGGCGGCCCTTGCATGCGCGGGCTCCGGCGACAGGCTGGCGAGAACACAATGGTCGAGGGCTGCGGCGTTCGCGGCATACAGCACCGCCGCGGCCGCGGTTGCCGCAAAGCCGTCGAGCACCACCGGGACGTTCTGCATCCGCGCGGCGAGGATGGCGCCGGCTATCGCCGCGAACTCGCGGCCGCCGACCCTGCGCAGCACTTCGAACGGGGCTTCGAGATGGCCGCCATGAAATGCCAGGGCCGCATCGACCACCTCCGCCTTGCGGGCCTGCATGGCCGCATCGGCGCCGGATCCCGGACCAATCCAGTCGGCACCCCTACCTCCAAACAGCGCTGCGAGCAGGGCGGCGGCGACAGTGGAATTGCCGACGCCGAGGTCGCCAAGGCAAAGCAGGTCGGTGCCGCCGGCGATCGCCTCCATGCCAAAGGCCATCGTGGCGGCACAGCCACGCTCGTCGAGTGCAGCATCCTCGATGATGTCGCCGGTCGGGATGTGCAGGGCAAGATCGAACACCTTCAGTCCGAGATCGTTGGCAATGCAGATCTGGTTGATAGCCGCACCCCCGGCCGCGCAAAGCTCCACCGCGTTGGCGGTAGTCGCCACCGGCCGTGGCGAAATGCCGTGCCTGACAACGCCATGATTGCCGGCAAAGACAGCCATCAACGGCCTTATCACGGCGGGCGGAGCCCGGCCGCTCCATGCGGCAAGCCACGCGGCGATGTCCTCGATGCGGCCGAGCGAATTGCGTGGCTTGTCGGCCTTGGCAAACAGCGCGCGCACCCGCGCTTCAGCTTTGAGGTCGGCAGCCGGCAGGTTGTCGAGCAGGTTGCGAAAATCGTCGAAAGGCAGCGCGCTGGTCATGTCGTGAGCAATCATTCCTGGAGTTGGTGAGCGGCATAGCCGCGTTGCGCGATTGGCACAACCTTCCCTGATCATTGTCCCTGGTTGCCGCAAAGGCGGCCGCGGAAGGCGTGATCGCGAGGGCTTGCATTGGCTTTGCCGTTGCACCATGTGGGAGTGGAAGAGCGGATTCCGCACGGATCCCTCGAGAGAAAGTCATGACGGCCATCGAATCTCCCTGCATCCTGGTCTGTTCGATCGATATGAAAACCGGCTTCTGCTTCGGTTGCGGCCGCACGCGCGATGAAATCGGCGCCTGGATGAGCATGACGCAGGAAGCACGCCGCAATGTGATGGCTGAACTGCCGGCTCGGCTGGAAACGGTCGAGCGCCGGCCTCGCCGGGAAACGCGCCGCACCCGCATGGCGCGCGAACGCGACGCACTTTGATGAGGCGTTGATGGGCCGGTTATTCTGGATAGTGATGGCCGTGATCGGGGTAGGAGTGGTCCTGCTCATGATCAACGATTCCGCCGGCAGCACGCTCGGCATCGAGAATTATGATTTCGGCCGGCTGATCTGGCTTGGTGCCTTCGGCGCCCTCATCGGCGCCGGCCTGCTTCGCTCCGGCCGCCCCTTGGGCGCCATGGCCCGCAACCTCGGCGCTTGGGTGGCCATCGTGCTCGCGCTGGTCGCAGGCTATCAGTATCGCTACGAACTGCAAGATATCGCCAGCCGGGTCACTGCCGGCCTCGTTCCCGGCAGCCCGCTGGCGCTCGGCGTCGAAGACGGCCATGCCACGGTGACCCTTGACAAGGCCGACAACGGTCATTTCGAAGCGCGCATCCTGGTCAATGGCAATCCGGTAAGGGCCGTTGTCGACACCGGCGCGACCAGCACCGTGTTGACTTCGGAGGATGCGCAAGCCGCCGGCTTCAATCCGGCCGCGCTCAACTACACGATCCCGGTTTCGACAGCCAACGGCATGGCACGCGCCGCGGCGGTCAAAACCGACCAAGTGGCGATCGGCGGCATCGTGCGCAAGGACATGTCGGTGATGGTCGCCGCGCCCGGCATGCTGAGCCAAAGCCTGCTCGGCATGAATTTCATCGGCTCGCTGTCGGGTTTCGACGTGCGCGGCGATCGTATGATCCTCAGGGATTGAGGTCAGGCCGCCTCGGCTGCGGCTCCGCCGAACTCGACAGCCTCGAAGGCCTTCTTCAGCAGGGCAGGCCCGGCACCGGGCCGCGTCGCGTCCGTCGACAGAATTTGGCGGTAGCGCCGCGCACCGGGCAGCCCATGGAACAGCCCGACCATATGGCGGGTGACATGGCCCAGCCGCCCGCCCTGCTCGATGTGGTGTGCCGCATAGTCCGCCATCGCATCGATCAGCGCGGCGAAATCGAACGCTTCGGGCTTCGCGCCGTAGAAGGCGGCATCGACGCCGGCCAGAATGCCGGGCGTGTGGTAGGCGGCGCGGCCAAGCATGGCGCCGTCGACATGGTCGAGATGCACGCGCGCTTCTTCAAGCGACTGAATACCGCCATTGATGCCGATGAATTTGTTCGGTTTTCCAGCCTTCAGCCGATAGACCCTGTTATAGTCGAGCGGCGGGATGTCCCGGTTTTCCTTGGGGCTCAATCCCTCGAGCCACGCTTTGCGTGCATGCACCCACAAAGCGTCGGCGCCGGCAGCGAACACCTGGTCGGCCAGCGCATCCAGTGCCGGCTCCGGATCCTGTTCGTCGACGCCGATCCGGCACTTGACCGTGACGGGTATTGCTACCGCCGCCTTCATCGCCGCGACGCAGTCGGCGACGAGGTCGGGCACTTTCATCAGACAGGCGCCGAACATACCTGACTGAACGCGGTCGGACGGGCAGCCGACATTGAGATTGATCTCGTCATACCCGAAGGCCTCGCCGATGCGCGCCGCCTCGGCAAGTTTTGCGGGATCAGAGCCGCCGAGCTGCAAGGCGATGGGATGTTCCGCCGCATCGAAGCCGAGCAGCCTTTCGCGCGCACCTTGGATAACTGCGTCGGCGACCACCATTTCTGTATAAAGCAGCGCATGGCCCGTCAGCTGGCGATGGAAGAACCGGCAATGGCGGTCCGTCCAGTCCATCATCGGGGCGATTGCGAGTTTTGCTTCCAGCATGTATTCGTTTCTGGCAAGGCCGGTCAGTGTTGACCCAATGAACTGCGGCCCAAGCCTATGATCTTGTCTTTGCTTTTCAAACGCTTGCCGGGCGAGCAATGCCGCGACTCTGCGGTTTGTTTGCCGCTCGTTTGAATCGGTTTAGAGTCACAATTTATTTCAAAATGCAAGAGGCATATTGAATTATCCACAAATTGGAGTAGCTTTTTAGCTATTGCTAATAAAGGGAGGCAGGCATCCACATTGGGGGCGTGCCACGGAGGGGGTCATCATCATGGCCTATTTGTTGCCTAATAGCATTCGCCGACTGCGGATGATCCACGCGCGCGGGATGCGTCCTCGCAGAAATGCCTGATCGGGGCATGAGCGAAGGGCCTGGAATGCCCTCGACGCCCTACCCCCGATCCATTGCATTACTCCAGTTTCTTTAACGAGGACGCGTAGCGCCGGCCTTGCCGGCGGATGCGCGCCCATGCGGCCGGTTGCCGGCGTTGGGGCCGATTTGCACCTGCCGCATTAAACCAGGGAGAATCTCGATGTCGCTCGACATCCCGTCCCAGGACATCCTAGTCGACGAGCCCACCGACCTAACGGACGACGATGTCGATCCGTCCATTGCGCCGGACAGCGCCAACACCACACCGCAATATCTTCCAAGTCGCTACGGTCTGGGCGGACTGACCTCACCGGAGGTCATCTTTCAGGCCGACTTCGTGCAGGCCACGGCAAACGTGGCGGAAACCATCAGCGCCGTCGCCGCCCCATCCGCTTGGATGGGTTCGGGTGATCATCGGAAATCAACTGCAAACAGGAACGCTCCAGCGCATTGGCCGCTGAGCAGGGAGGTACACCATGTCAATTACCATCTTCGGCAAAGTCATTGAGGACGAAAACCTAGGACTGACAACTCTTGCGACGGACAGCGACGCCACCGATTCCGACGACAACGTCACGCTATCCACTTTCCAGACCAATATTTCATCCTCGCTCGGGGACAGGCTGACGGCGCTCGGCATTTATCCCGATACGACCACCGCCAGCGGTACGACCAAGGCGATCGGCATCTCCGAGGACACGACGATCGTCAGCACGACCGACCAGAATTTGAAGTTCACCGACAGCAGCGGATTGGCGTTGAACGGCGTCGACACCGGCTTCAAGGCTATCGACGGCCAGGAGATCTTCCTCTACTCCGACTCGAGCAACCCCGACATCGTGCTCGGCCGCGAGCTGAACAGCACCGGCACAGTCGCCTTCGCCCTCCTGCTGCAGCCAACGAGCAACGGCGCGACGATCTGGGTCGTGCAGTACGAAGCCCTCACCAACACCAACCCCGCGGCGGGCGAGGACGCCAACACCCTCAATCTCTCCGACCATGTCTACGTCAGCGGATCGTCCAGCTCCACCACCACCACATCATTCAACATCGGCACCAAGAAGCCCGGACAAAACTATTGGCTGTCGTTCACGAGCAGCAGCGACGTTACGGCGAAGGTCCTCATGACCGGGCTCGACGCGAGCACGTCCAGTCCCGACACCGTCAACACCAGTTCGGTCGGTGACGGCAGCAACACCCAGTCGATCACTCCCGGCGGGGCCTTGCGCTTCGATTTCGTCTCGAGTTTCTCGGGCGGCTCGACGAAGGACAAGGCCTTCCTCACCACCGGGTCACTCAACACCCTCGCCTATACAGAAGGAACGGGGGCGAGCTTCGACATCAGCCAGGTAACCCCCACTGGCAGGTCGGTGAACGTGCAGATCATCGCCCAGAACCAGACCAACTCAACGTTCAACAGCACGGACACGAGCACGTCCACCAACCTGGTCGCGCTCGGCGACATCCAAGTCTACAGAGGGACGATCCTACTCGCCGATTCGGCCATAGCTGGCGCACAAAACGGCATCACCTTCGGCGGCACCCCCAGCGCCCCCAATGGGATCGTCAACGGCCTCACCGTGGGCGAGAAGGTCCGATTCACCTCCCTGAGCGGCGCGCAATTCGACCAGTTCGTGGTCGAGAACATCATGCCCCCGGGCAACAATCCGGGCTTCGACATTCTCAACGTCACGCAAACGCAGACGACGACGACGCCCACCACCGAGACCCAGGAAGTCGGCTCGCGCATCATCTTCGAGGACAGCGTGCCGAGCGCGAGCGACAAGACGGTGACGGGGGCGGTCGACGAGGACAAGCTGTCGACCAATCTCCTTCCGGACAAGGACGGCAGCGACATGGCGACCGGCTCGGTGACGACCCTGTTCAATCCGGGCGTCGATACGCCGCTCTCCTACCGGCTTTCGACTGACACCTCCAGCCTACCAACGGACCTGGTATCCGACGGGACGGCGGTGACCTACGACCCAGTGACGAGCAATGGCGGGGTCGACACCCTGACCGCGAAGGCGGGCACGACAACTGTATTCACGCTCGAGCTGACCGAGGCGACGGGAGTCTGGACCTTCACGCTTTTGGCGCCCGTTGATCAGGAGCCCGGCGCGGACGACTCGAGCGTCACCACGATTGACTTCAGCTCGATCGTCCAGGCGACCGACGCCGACGGCAGTACGGCCACCGCCGCCCTCGCGGCGCTGACGGTGACGGTCGTCGACGACGTGCCGGAAAACTTCACGCCGGTGCCGATCGCCAGTGCGGACAACATCCAGGACGCCGCCGGCTCGACGGCCACCAAAAACCTGACTGGCGGTGCGAATGATCCGTACCCCGCCCTGAACATCGATGACCACGCCGGGGCCGACGGCTTCGGCGCCCTGACCTTCACCGGCACGAACGGCTCGCAACTCACGGGCCAGCTCGACAGCGGCGCGACCGGGACCCCCCTGACAACAGCGGACGGGTCGGCCATCTACCTGTTCGGCTTCGGCACGGGCACGCTGACTGCGACGACCGACTCCACCGGCGTGAACGCTGCGGACGACGTGTTCACCATCACGACCGATCCGGGCAACAATCAGTACACGTTCGACATGCTGCAGGCGATCGGCAACGGCTCGCATACCCTCTTCAGCGACTTCGCCGACGTTCCGGCCGGTGACTACGCCTGGTTCTCGCTGCCGTTCAACCCGACGACGAAGCAGCCGGTCACCCCGGGCATGTCTGTGGTCTTCACCGGCAAGACTGCCGGCACGGACACGGTCAACCCCAGTTCGATCGGCACCGGCACTGACGCCCAGTCGGTCAAGGACGGCAACGCCATCCGGATCGACTTCGTCAACGACGTCCATTCGATCAACACCACGAACGACCTGAAGTCCCTCGGTACTCTCGGCTATGCCGGTCACTACGAGGTCAACGACAGCGGCTTTACCCTGGCCCAAGTCAATGGGTCGGGCGGCCCGAACGCGGCCGTCGACATCCGCCTCGACGCCTACGATGTCGCTCAAGGCCCGCTCGCCCAAGGAGGGACGTTCCCGAGCGATTCGGGTCAGGACGCGATCACCGAAGTCAAGCTCGTGACCTTTGACAGCAGTGGCAATGAGACAGTCCTCGCCGATTTCACCGGGGATGGGACGAAATCGATCACCTCCGGCGGCAAGACCGAGTCCGTGACGTTCAATTTCGCACCGACGGGGGACGTCAAGGGCGTGGATGTGGAGGGCCTCAAATACATTCCTGGCGTCTATATCCTCGCCAGCACCGCCGACGGGTTCGACCGCCTGGTCGCTACCAACGTCGACACGACTTACAACAACGCCAATCACTCGTTCGACGTGGGCCCGGTGAGTGCCGGAACCTTCGTCGCAGGCTCGGACGTCCACATGGCCTTCAACCTCGCGCTACAGGACTACGATGCGTTCCACAGCGTGCCGAACACCGGCCTAGAGGCAGGGACAGGCACACTCAACATCAACCTGACGGCGCCCACTGTCTAGGGATGCTTCGGCCGAGCCGGGAACCCGGCTCGGCCCTTTTTTGGGGGTGGGCAGTGGACCAAGCGAGCAGCGAGATGACCGGCGTGACCGCGGAGACCGAGCCGCCCGAAGCAGCGCGCGCGCCGACCGAGCTGTCCAGAGTCGAACCCGCTCCGCCGCTATTCACGCCGATGGATTCTGGCCTGGCCGGGCTGGCGGTGATCGCGGGCTACTACCGCATCGCCGCCGACCCGGCGCAAATGCGCCATCAGCTTGCGCTGACGGGGCGATTCGCCGCGGCCGAGGATATCGTCCGCGGCGCGAATGTCCTGGAGCTGCGCTCGCGCATCCTGCGCCGCATCAAAGCCAAGCGCCTCGCCACCATTCCCTATCCCGCGCTGATCGGCCTCAAGGACGGCACCTTCGGCGTCCTGGCGGCCTCCCCCACGAAGGGGCTCGCGCGGCTGCTCGATCCGATCGTCCGCATTGCCCGGGAATTGCCGATCGAGGACATTGCCGCGCTGTCGTCCGGCGAAGTGGTTCTGGTCACGCGCCGCCTTGGCGGCGCGGGAACCGATCCCAGAACTTTCGGATTCCGCTGGTTCCTGCCCTCGATCCTGCGTTACCGGCGGCCTCTCGCCCAGGTCGTGATCGCATCGCTCTTCGTGCAGCTGTTCGCGCTTATCACGCCGGTGTTCTTCCAGCTCATCGTCGACAAGGTGCTGGTGCATAAGGGGGTGTCCACCCTGACGGTGCTGATCGTCGGCCTGATGACGCTGGGACTGTTCGAGTCGGTCCTGCAATTCCTGCGCGCCTATACGCTGAGCCATACAACCAACCGAATGGATGTCGAGCTCGGCCGGCGCCTGTTCCACCACCTCTTTCGCCTGCCCCTCGCTTATTTCGAGACGCGCGCAACCGGTCAGACGGTTGCGCGCGTGCGCGAACTCGAGACGATCCGCGGCTTCCTGACCGGACAGGGCCTGACCTCGCTGCTCGACCTCGTCTTCACGGCGGTCTTCTTCGTCGTGATGTTCATCTATTCGCCCACACTGACGCTGGTGGTGCTCGGGACGATCCCCGTCTATCTCCTGATTGCGGTGCTGATCCGCCCGATTCTTCGCGAGCAGATCAATGAAAAGTTCAACCGCGGCGCGCGCTCGCAGCAGTTTCTTGTCGAATCGATTGTCGGAGCGCCGACCCTGAAGGCGGCGAGCGTCGAGCCGATGATGCAGGCGCAATGGGAAGAGCGGCTCGCGTCCTATGTCCGCACCTCGTTCGACGCCGGTGTCACCGGCGCGCTCGGACAGAACCTCATCCAGTATGTCAGCAAGGTGACGACGGCGCTGATCCTGCTCTTCGGCGCACAGGCGGTGATCAACGGCGCGATGACGGTCGGCGAACTGATCGCGTTCAACATGATCGCCTCCCAGGTCGTTGCCCCGATTCTTCGCCTCGCTCAGCTCTGGCAGGACTTCCAGCAGGTGCAGGTTTCGGTGGCGCGGCTCGGCGACATCCTGAACACGCCGCCAGAACCGATGCCTCAGAACCTGCTGACGCTGCCGCCGCCGAGGGGCGGGATCGACCTGCGCGGCGTGTCGCTTCGCTATCGGCCCGACGCGGCTGAGGCGCTGCGCAATGTCACGCTGTCGATCGCCCCGGGCGAAGTCATCGGCTTTGTCGGTGCGTCGGGCTCCGGCAAGTCGACGCTGGTCAAGGTGGTGCAACGGCTCTATTCGCCGCAGGCAGGCCAGATCATGCTCGACGGCATCGACATCGCCCAGCTCGATCCGGGTTGGCTTCGCCGCCAGATCGGAGTCGTGTTGCAGGAGAACATCCTGTTCAACCGGTCAATTCACGAAAACATCGCGCTCGGCGATCCCGCCGTGGCGCGGGCATGGGTTATTGAGGCGGCCAGGCTCGCCGGCGCCGACGAGTTCATCGCGCAGATGCCGCAGGGCTATGACACGATCATCGAGGAGCGCGGCGCCAATCTCTCGGGCGGACAGCGCCAGCGCATCGCCATCGCCCGCGCGCTCGCCACCAATCCGCGCATCCTTATCTTCGACGAAGCGACCTCGGCGCTGGACTACGAGAGCGAGCGCATCGTGCAGGAGAACATGCGCGCGATCGTGCGCGGCCGCACGGTGCTGATCATCGCCCATCGCTTGGCGGCGGTGCGCCCATGCACGCGCATCGTCGGAATGGAAAGGGGCGCGATCGTCGAGATTGGAAGCCACGAGGAACTCCTCGCGCGCAAAGGCGGCCTCTACGCCCGGCTCTGGGCGCTGCAGTCGGATCAGGCGAGGGGCGGGGCATGAACCAGAGAACCGAGCCGCCCCCTCCCGCATCGCCACAGCCGGCCGCCCGACCCGCGGTCATCTCCGGCCGCGATCGCGAATTCCTGCCGGCGGCGATCGAGATCCTGGAAACGCCGGCACCGCCGCTGTCGTCGGTGACCATGTTGACGATTTGCGCCTTCTTCGCGGCCGCGCTCGCCTGGTCGTTCTACGGGCGGCTCGACGTGCACGCCGTGGCGCCCGGCAAAATCGACACGGCCGGCCATGCCAAGGTGGTTCAACCGCTCGATCCAGGTAAGATCGCCGCAATACGCGTCGAGAATGGACAGCCCGTGAGGGCGGGAGACCTGCTTCTGGAGTTGGATCCGGCTGAGGCGGCGGCGGAAGAGAAGGCGCAGCGCGATGAGTTCAATGCGATCCTCGCCGAAATCGCGCGCCGGCGATTCGCTATCGCGACGGCGCGCGCGGTGCTCGATGGTCCGGCGAGATCGGGCGAGGCGAACGAGCACGAGGTCGTAATCGCGCAGTTGGCGCAAGCCGCGGCCGACCCCCAGCCGCAAATCGTGTGGGGAACCGAGTTGCCGGAGGCGATACGCCTGCGGGAGGCTTCAGTGCTGACGGCAGACATCAACCAGCTCATCGGCGCCTTGCAGAGCCTCGACAAGCAGAGTCTGCAGAAGGAAGCGACGCGTCAGCGCCTCGGGATGAGCATCGCCTACCAGAACAAGTTAATCGAAACGCTGACCCAGCTTGTCGGCACCCGTCAGGAGGCGCTCGATCGCCAGGTCGGCAGCAAGGTCAATCTCTACGACTCAACGGAGCAGCTGGAAAAATCACAATCGTCGCTCGCCTCGGACCAGGGGCAACTGATCGAAACCGATGCCGCGCTGAAAGAGCTCGCGAGCGAGAAGATTGTGACACTCTCGCAATTCGCAGCCGACAACGAGAACAAACTCGCCGACGCCGAGCGCAAAGCGGACGAAGCCGAACAGGCCGTCATCAAGGCGAGCGCACGCCTCGCGCATACCAAGCTCTATTCGCCGATCGACGGCATCGCACAGGAGATCGCGGTCACCACGGTCGGTCAAGTCGTGACCACCGGGCAGCAACTCCTGGTCGTCGCGCCGACGGCGCGGGCGCTTCAGGTTGAGGCGCTCGTCGCCAACCTCGACATCGGCTTCATCAAGCCCGGCCAGAGCGCGGTCATCAAGGTCGACGCCTTCCCCTTCACTCGTTTTGGCGTGTTGCACGGCACGGTCACGCGCGTCGCCTCCGCGGCGGTCGAGGAGCAGGAGGCCAAGCGTGGCTTCGCCAACGCCGCAGCCGCCGCCAATACGGCCGGCGCCGCGCCCGCCGGCCAGGCCGGCCAGCCCCAGAACTTCGTCTTCCCGGTCACCATCGCGCTTCAGGAACAGGCTATCAACATAGACGGGGGGATGATCCCTCTGGCTTCGGGCATGACGGTGACCGTGGAAATCAAAACCGACAGCCGCCGCGTCATCGATTACTTGCTCTCCCCGCTCGCCAAGGTTGCTTCGGAGGCGTTCAGGGAAAGATGACGTAATGGCGCACAAGACAAAGAGTTAAAGTGCGTCGATCGAGATGGCACCCGCAAGCATACACTTGCAACGCGGCGCCCAACGCGGCGACCGGGCCGCTGACGCCTCGTCATCACAATGAATGGCTACTTCAGTGAGAACTCGTGCGATCGTGTTCAGATTGGCAGGCACCGGAGCGATGCTGCCACCGCATATGCCGGCTCTGGTTAGCAGGCCCGATTAACTCCCGGTCAAGTGGCTCGGCACCCGCCGACCTGCCCTGAAGGTCAAACGCGGCAACGTCGCGCCCGCAACGGGCGCGACCCACCAGGAGCAAAGGGGCGCGGGCACCTAGCGCCGTAGCGCGTGTACGCTTGCCATACTGTCGCTGCCTATCGGCATCGCCATGTCATCATCGAGAAGCCGCGTGATCCGGGCAAAGCCAGTGAACGCTTTCCTTGCTTCTTCGGCCGACATCTGGCCCGACAGGGCAGCCGAGCAGCAGTTCAGCGCACACTGATACACAGGCCCACGCCTTCCCGCTGGCCATTTGCGCAGGAAAACCATCGCTTCGGCGACACTATCTACTTCTTCTACAGGGTGTCCCTGCCCGCGCGATATCCGCACGGGCGAAAAGAAATGCAGGTAGTCCATAGTTTCCTCCCGGTCGATCGCATTGCGCGCGATCGAACCCAATGAAACGCGGCATCTGGCGGTTGGTTCCACGCAGAAGGTAAAATCTTTAAAAAAATCCGCCGGTCGAAAGCGGCCACCGAAGAAGCTGGCTACATCGTCGGGATATGACAAGCCACTTTGTGGCCGGGCCGATATTCCTTTACCTCCAGCCGCCCGAACGGCAGTGCTCCCGCTGCGATCGGGCATCGCCTGGACAGCATCGCCGTTACCGAAATTCGAATCACCCGACCGGGGATTCGGCAGCGGCCCACCATTGCGGTCCCACGATAATCGCGGTTCGCATTGAATATCTTTAAGGCCAAAGCCGACAAATGGATTGCTTGCCGGTTCCCTGACGTCAGGCTTAATCTCTGCGGTCAACGCGTGAGGGCGCGTTTTGGCAAAAGGGGACGTTGCAATGACAATACAAGGTGCATCGCCTGACCTATACAACGAGGATCTCGCTCCCGCGAAAATCCGCAATTGGGGACCGTTTTCGATCTTCAACGTCTGGACGTCGGACGTTCATAGCCTCTGGGGCTACTATCTCGCCGCCAGCCTGTTTCTGTTCTGCGGCGGCTTCGTCAACTTCATTATCGCAATCGGCATCGGCTCGCTGATCATCTACGCGCTGATGAACATGGTCGGCTATGCGGGCGTGAAGACGGGCGTGCCCTACCCCGTTCTTGCCCGCGCTTCCTTCGGTATCTGGGGCGCCAACATACCGGCGCTGGTACGCGCTATCGTCGCCTGCTTCTGGTACGGCGCGCAAACGGCGGCCGCCTCCGGCGCGATCGTCGCCCTGCTGATCCGCTCGCAATGGTTCGCCGATTTCAACGCCAGTACGCATTTCCTCGGCCATTCAGGCCTGGAGGTGATCTGCTTCGTGGTCATCTGGGCGCTGCAACTGCTGATCATCCAGAAGGGCATGGAAACGGTGCGCCGCTTCCAGGACTGGGCCGGGCCTGCCGTCTGGGTGATGATGCTGATCCTGGCAGTCTATCTCTGCGTCAAATCCGGTACCTTCGCTTTCACCAGCGACATCCCGATGGACGTGCTGAAGGAAAAGACCAAGGACGCGGGCGTGCCGGGCGAACCGGGTTCATGGACCTCGCTGTTCGCGGTGGCCGCCATCTGGGTGACCTATTTCTCGGCGCTCTATCTCAACTTCTGCGATTTCGCCCGCTACGCGCCGGACAAGGCGTCACTGCGCAAGGGCAACATCTGGGGCCTGCCGATCAACCTGATCCTGTTCTCGCTGGTCGCCGGCGTCACCACCATCGCCGCCTATGACGTCTATCATGAAGTGCTGCTGCACCCTGACCAGATCTCGGCCAAGTTCGACAGCTGGTTCCTGGCCGCGCTCGCCGCCTTGACCTTCGCCGTCGCGACGCTCGGCATCAACGTCGTGGCGAACTTCGTCTCGCCGGCATTCGACTTCTCCAACGTCTTCCCACGTCGGATCGATTTCAAGAAGGGCGGCTACATCGCGGCTATCATCGCGCTTGTGCTCTATCCCTTCGCCCCGTGGGAAGGCAGCGCCGCGTCCTTCGTCAACATCATCGGCGCGACGATGGGGCCGATCTTCGGCGTCATGATGGTCGACTACTACCTCATCCGGAAGGGCGAGGTCGATGTCGAGGCGCTTTATCGCGAGGACGGCGAGTTCCGCTTCCAAGGTGGATGGCACGTCAATGCCTTCATCGCCGCCGGCATCGGCGCGGTCTTCTCGTCGATCCTGCCGAATTTCACCAATTGGCTTCCGTCCTGGTGGGGCGTCTATGGCTGGTTCTTCGGCGTCGCCATCGCCGGCATCATCTATTATGTGCTGCGCACCGCCGCAGTGGGTGCGGGGGCCAGAATGGCGAAAGCTTGAATAGGGGAATGAGGCAGTAGGGCAGTAGGGCAGTAGGGCAGTACCGTCCCTACCCCTTATTGCCTTATTGCCTTACTGCCCTACTCCCTTATCTGCGACCATCTCGGCCAGCTTGCACACCGTGTTCCAGTTGCGCGACGTGCCTATGCCGAGACGCTTGTGGTTGGTCGCCGCAAGCAGCCGCGAGCTTGGTCGCTCGCGCGAAAAGACCACCCAGATGTCGCCGCCGACATAGAGCACCTTCTCATCTGCGGCGGCATAGGCCTGCAGCGCCGCGGCAGCGTCCGGCGGCACCGGCTCCCGCATCACCCGCACCGCCACCTGGTCGCCAGCATCTACGGACTGATCGGCGAATGGATTGCCGGCAGCAAGCTTTAGCCAGTCCTTCGCGCCGCGCACGATGATATCGACATGGCGGCCAAAGGTCTTTTCGAAGGCTGTTTCCAGCCGCTGCTCTAAACTGGAAATCTTGTATGCCCGCGCTTCGAAGACCAGATTGCCGGTCGCAATCAGCGTCCGGGCATTCTTGAGGCCCAGGTCCTCCGCCATTGCCCTTAGATCGGACATGACAAGGCGCCGCCCCTCGCCGAGGCCAATGCTGTAGAGCAGCGCGACATAAGTTTGCATGGCCAGATCCTCCGGCCTATCGCTCAAACCAGGCGTGACTGTTCCACCGCCGCCTCGATGAAGCTGGCGAACAGCGGGTGCGGATCGAGTGGCCGGCTCTTCAACTCGGGGTGATACTGCACGCCGATGAACCAGGGATGGTCAGGGTATTCGACCGTTTCCGGCAACACGCCGTCGGGCGACATGCCGGCAAACACCAGGCCGCAATCCTCGAGCCGCTGCTTGTAGTCGATGTTGACCTCGTAGCGGTGACGGTGGCGCTCGGAAATCTGCGTGTCGCCATAGATATCGGCAATCTTGGATCCCTTGGCGAGATCGGCCTGATAGGCGCCGAGCCGCATCGTGCCACCCAGATCGCCGGTTTCCCGCCGCTTCTCCAGCATGTTGCCCTTCAGCCATTCGGTCATCAGCCCGACGACCGGCTCCTTGGTCGGGCCGAATTCGGTCGAGGACGCGTCTTCGACGCCGGCCAGCGAGCGAGCCGCCTCGATGCAAGCCATCTGCATGCCGAAGCAGATGCCGAAATACGGCACCTTGCGCTCGCGCGCGAACTTCGCCGCCAGGACCTTGCCTTCGGAGCCACGTTCGCCAAAGCCGCCGGGAACCAGGATACCGTGCACCTTTTCCAGCCACGGCGTCGGATCCTCCTTTTCGAAGATCTCCGATTCGATCCAGTCGAGCTTGACCTTGACATGATTGGCCAGCCCGCCATGCGAAAGTGCCTCGATCAGCGATTTGTAGGCATCCTTGAGGCCGGTATATTTGCCGACGATGGCGATGGTCACCTCGCCTTCCGGATTGTGGATCCGATCCGACACTTTCTGCCAGGGCTCCATGCGCGGCTTCGGCGCCGGGTCGATACCGAAGGCCGCCAGCACTTCCGAATCAAGCCCTTCCTTGTGGTAGGCCATCGGCACGTCGTAGATGTGCGGCACGTCGAGCGCCTGGATGACCGCGCTTTCCCGGACGTTACAGAACAGCGAGAGCTTTCTGCGCTCTTCCTTGGGGATGGCGCGGTCTGCTCGTACCAAAAGAATATCGGGCGCGATGCCGATACCGCGCAATTCCTTGACTGAATGCTGAGTCGGCTTGGTTTTCAGCTCGCCGGCCGTCGGGATGTAGGGCATCAATGTCAGATGCACATAGACGGCGTTGTTGCGCGGCAGATCGTTGCCGAGCTGGCGGATGGCCTCGAGGAACGGCATCGCCTCGATGTCGCCGACCGTGCCGCCGATCTCGCACAGCACGAAATCATAGTCGTCATTGCCGTTGAGGACGAAATTCTTGATCTCGTCGGTGACGTGCGGGATGACCTGCACCGTGGCGCCGAGATAGTCGCCGCGCCGCTCGCGCTCGATGATGTTCTTGTAGATGCGGCCGGTGGTGATGTTGTCCTGTTGATTGGCCGAGCGGCCGGTGAAGCGCTCGTAGTGGCCAAGATCGAGATCGGTCTCGGCGCCATCATCGGTGACGAACACCTCGCCATGTTGATACGGCGACATCGTGCCGGGGTCGACATTGAGGTAAGGGTCGAGTTTTTTGATGCGTGCGCGATAGCCTCGCGCCTGCAGGAGAGCTCCAAGGGCCGCCGCGGCTATGCCTTTTCCAAGTGAGGAAACCACGCCGCCTGTGATGAATACATATCGCGCCATGGGATTCATCGCTTAACGCGGCCTGATTGATTCCGCCAGAGAAAAAACCGCCGCGAAGGATTTTTCTCAAGAAGGCGCCGGGGAGGAGGCAAAACAAAAGGGCCGGCTGAGCCGGCCCTTTCGGGATGTTGGTGGAAGCGTCAGATGATGACGACTTTGGTACCGATCCTGACGCGGCTGTAGAGGTCCATGACGTGCTCGTTCATCATCCGGAAGCAGCCATTGGAGGCGCTGGTTCCGATCGACTGCGGCGCGATGGTGCCATGGATACGCAGATGCGTGTCCTTCTTGCCGTCATAGAGGTAGATGGCGCGTGCGCCGAGCGGGTTCTGGCCGCCTCCAGGCATGCCGTCCTTGTACTGGCCGTAATGCTGGGGCTCGCGCTTTTGCATGTCGAGCGTCGGGATCCAGCGCGGCCATTCCTGCTTGTCGCCGACCGCGACGGTGCCCTTGAACTGCAGGCCTTCGCGGCCGACCGCGATCGCATAGCGACGGGCGGTGGACGACGATTCGACGAGATAGAGACGGCGGGCGCTGGTGTCGATGACGATGGTGCCTGCTTCGTAGCCGGTGAACTCCACGTCCTGCGGCACGAATTCCGGTTTCACCTTGAACGGCTTCTTGGCGTCTCGCTTGGCAAGGGCCGAGTCAAGCGCGCGCGTCTCGGGCAGATAGCTTATCGACGATCCGGAAGAGGTGCCGCCGAACAGGCCTGCGAACAGGCCGCCACCGCCAGTGTTCTGCTTCTGGCCGGGCGTCTCGCTGCGCAGCTCGCCATTGTTCCCGGTCAGCGCGACGTTCATCACCTCGGCTGGTATCGGTTCGGCCGACTGGATCGGCTCGATCGGCGTCACCGGTTCGATGGTCTTGGTGGTCTTCTTGGCGGGCTTCGCCTCGGCCACCTCGGTCGCCGGGGCACTCTTGCCCTTGTTGGCCAGGAAGGCCTGCCGTTCCGCCTCGGCCTTGGCTTTTGCCGCCTCGCGCATCGCCAGCTTCCTGGCCTCCAGCGCCTTGGCCTTGGCATCTTCCTTGTCGGCGGCGATCTTGGCCTCGATCTTGTCGATCTGGGCGAGATCGGCCGGCGTCGGGTTTTTCTTCTTCTTGAGAAGCCTCAACTGCGCCGCATCGCTCTTGACTGCGACGTTGATGACGTCGGTTTTCTCGACCGACTGATTGGCGGCCAGATTGGCCGGTACGCCGGCGAAGGCCGGGGAACTGAGGCCAAGTACGGCGCAAAGTCCCAGGAGAATGAAGCTGCGAAGCTGCATGGCGAAGATCCGATCGTTCAATGCTTGTTGCCCACGGCGTCGCCCGGCGTCCCCCAAGGACACCGAAAATGCCGCGTGCAATCTATAGTCGAATAAGCTCGGCGGTCTCAAGCGCGAGACCTCGCTGCTGCGCGTCGAATCTTCGTGATCGCGCAGCATTTGCCGCGACTGTGTTCAAACGACAACAGGTCGCGGTTTGGGAGAAGTGGAGGCTACTGGTTCGGGACCTGCGGTGCCGCCGGCGCGGTGTTGGTGGCGCCGTTCGTCGCCGGTGACGTCGAGCCGGCGGCGGGCGCGGTGGCCGGTGCTGTTGCCGGAGGCTTCGTGGCGGCGTCATTGCCGGATGGCGGCGTCGGCGTGGCAGTGCCGGCGGGCGCCGGGGTCGTCGTGCCGGGCAATTGGTTGAGCACGCCCTTGCCGGCGCCGTCCGAGGTCGCGGGAGCCCGATCGAGAATGTCGATCGGCTTCTCGCCATAGCGGGCAATGATCGACAATGTCAGCGACGTCACAAAGAAAGCGGCCGCCAGGATCGCCGTCGCACGCGTCAACGCATTGGCGGCGCCGCGCGCCGTCATGAACCCCGATCCGCCACCAATACCAAGGCCGCCGCCTTCAGAGCGTTGCAGCAGCACCACGCCGACAAGGGCGAGCACGACCATGAGATGGATGACGATCAGTACGGTTTGCATAGTTTATCCTGGCAAGGCCCTGCCCGGCCGCGGACACGACCGGTGAATTGGAGGCGGCTCAATACAATGCTTTCACGGCATTTCCAAGCCCGTGGCCGGAATATGGGAAGCAACGCGTCCTTTGCAACGAATTTGGACGCGCCGCGACCCGTCCATCGTCGTGGATTCATCCTGAAATGCTGCGATACGCTTCCGCGATACCGAGGAAATCGGCAGCTTTCAGGCTGGCGCCGCCAACCAGCGCGCCATCGACATTCCGGACGCCAAGCAACTCCACGGCATTCGACGGCTTGACCGAGCCGCCATAAAGAATGCGTATCCTGGCAGCGGCGGCGCCGAGTTTTTCCGACAGCCTTTCGCGGATATGCGCATGCGCTGCGGCCACGTCGGCCGCGGTTGGCGTCAGGCCGGTGCCGATCGCCCATACCGGCTCATAAGCAATGACGGTGTTGGATGGCGTGGCGCTTGGCGGCACCGAGCCGGCGACCTGGCGCGACAGCACCTCCAGCGCGGCTCCGGCCTCGCGCTCCTGCCGCGTCTCGCCGACGCAAACGATCGCCACGAGCCCGGCACGCCATGCGGCGGCGGCCTTGGCCTGGACAGTCGCATCGTCCTCGCCGCATTGCTCGCGGCGCTCGGAATGGCCGACGATGACATGGCTCGCGCCCGCGTCCTTCAGCATCTCCGCCGAGATGCAGCCGGTGTAGGCGCCGCTTTCCTTGGGGTGGCAATCCTCACCACCGGCATGGACCGGCGTGCGCGACAGAATCTCCGCGGCATGGGAAAGCAGCGTCGCGGGAACGCAGATCAGTGCCTCGGTTTCCGCGTCGAGCCCGCTCATGAACCCATTGCCGATCATCCTGAGTTCGTTCAGCGAGGCGCTGGTGCCGTTCATTTTCCAGTTGCCGGCGACGAACGGGCGAATTCCTGGTGTCATGGTCTGCTTCTCCGGGGCGATATCGGGCTCTGGCCCTCACTACCAAAATCAAGCCACAAAGCAATCGACAGTGGGCCGGAAGGGCGCTATTGCGCTTGTTTCAGACTCGGCGCATCCGAAAATGCGCATAAATCGGAAGTAACCATGCTTGGTACATTGAGAAGCGCGGCGGGTACCTGGGTCGCGAAGTCACTGCTTTCGCTGCTGGTGGTGAGTTTCGCCGCCTGGGGCATTTCCGGGCGGCTGATGGGCGGCTTTGCGGGCCACGATTCGGTCATAACGGCGGGTGGCACCAAGGTGTCGATCAACGAATATCGCCTTGCCTATGATCGCCAGCTCGCCGTCATGTCGCAGCAGTTCGGCCAGCGCCTCACCCACGAACAGGCAAAGGCGCTTGGCATCGACAACACGGTGCTGTCGCAGCTGGTTTCCGGTGCCGTTCTCGACGAACAGGCGCGCAAGCTGGGTCTGGGCTTGTCCAAGGACAGGCTGGCCGAGCTAACGCGCGAAGACCCTGCGTTCAAGGGCCCGAGCGGCCAGTTCGACAGGAGGACGTTCGAGTACCTGTTGCGCGAGGTCGGGATGCGGCCCGAGGACTATCTGAAGAACCGCGCCCAGGTCGCGGTGCGTCAGCAGATCGTCGAAGCGGTCTCGGACGGCCTCAAGGCGCCGGACACTTTCCTCAAGGCGGTGGCACTCTACCGCGGCGAGGACCGCACTGTCGATTACCTGACATTGCCGAAGACACTCGTCCAACCCATAGAGACGCCGAGCGATAGCGTGCTTCAGGCCCATTTCGAGGCCAACAAGAAAACCTACGCCGCACCCGAATACCGCAAATTCTCCTATGTCCGGCTCGAGCCGGCGGACATCATGGATCCGACCGCGGTCACCGACCAACAGGTGAGCGACGACTATAACAAGAACAAGGCGCGCTACACCACGCCCGAAATGCGCACCATCGAGCAGCTTGTGTTCAAGACACCGGACGCTGCCAAGGCGGCGCTCGATTCGCTCAAGGCAGGCGCCACTTTCGAAAAGCTGGTGACCGCCGAAGGCAAGACCCCCGCCGACACACTGCTTGGCACACTCGCCAAGGACAAGATCGCCGACAAGGCGGTTGCCGATGCCGCCTTCGCGCTCAACGCCAACGAAGTCAGCCAGGTCGTCCAGGGTGCCTTCGGTCCAGTGCTGTTGCGCGTCACCGAGATCAAGCCCGAGGTGGTGAAGCCGCTGGCCGAAGTGTCGGACCAGATCCGCAAGGATCTGGCGCTGGGTGAGGCAAGCCGCATCCTTTTGGATGTGCACGACAACTATGAAGACACCCGCGCGTCCGGCAGTTCGCTGGCAGCTGCGGCCGCAAAGCTGAAACTGAAGGACGTCACCATCGACGCCATCGATCGCAATGGCCTCAGGCCGGATGGTTCCATCGTCAAGGACTTGCCGGAATCGCCGGCACTGATCAAGGCGGTCTTTGACGCGGAACCCAACACCGAAAACGAAGCGCTGACCACGGCGGACAACGGCTTCATCTTCTATGAGGTTGGTTCGATCACGCCGGCTCGCGACCGCACATTGGATGAGGTCCGCCAGAAGGTCGTCGCCGACTGGACGGCGGCAGAGACGACCAAGCGGCTCGCCGCCAAGGCAGCCGAACTCGAAAAGCGCCTCAAGGCCGGCGCGACGCTCGACGTGATCGCCGGTGAGTTCAAGCTGGAAAAGCAGACCAAGCGCGGCCTGAAGCGCGAAGCCGACGATGCCGATTTCGGCAAGGAGGGCGCTGCCGTCATGTTCGGCGTCGGCGAAGGCGGCACCGGATTGATCCCCTCGCCCACCGGCGATGGGCAAATCCTGTTCAAGGTCGCCGAAGTGTTCGAACCCGCCGGGGCCGATGCCAGTTCGGTGCCGGAGGATGCGCAAAAATCTTTCACCTCCGGCATGTCGGACGATCTGCTCGACCAGTTGGTGGCGCAGTTGCAGACGCAGTACGGCGTCCGCGTCGACCAGGCCGCCGTTGCCCAAGCCTCGACAAGATGAGCGCGCTGAAAACCCATATCGCCAAGGTCGCGGCCGGCACCGCACTTTCCTTCGAGGAAGCGCGTGAGGCCTTCGACATCATCATGTCGGGCGACGCGACCCCCGGGCAGATCGGCGGCTTCCTGATGGCGCTGCGCGTGCGCGGTGAAACGGTGAGCGAAATCTCGGGCGCTGTCGCCACGATGCGCGCCAAGATGCTCCGCGTCGAGGCACCCGCCGACGCGATCGATATCGTCGGCACCGGCGGCGACAATTCCCACAGTGTCAACATTTCAACGGGCTCGGCGTTCGTCATCGCCGCCAGCGGCGTTCCCGTCGCCAAGCACGGCAATCGCGGCCTGTCGTCGCTGACTGGCGCGGCCGATGTCCTGATCGCACTCGGGGTCAAGATCGATCTCTCGCCCGAATTCATCGGCCGCTGCATCCAGGAGGCGGGCGTCGGCTTCATGTTCGCGCCCGCGCACCATCCGGCGATGAAGCATGTCGGCCCGACCCGGGTCGAGCTTGGCACCCGCACCATCTTCAACCTGCTCGGCCCGCTTTCCAATCCGGCGGGCGTCAAGCGCCAGATGGTCGGCGTATTCCTGCCGGAATGGATCATGCCGGTGGCCGAGACGCTGAAGGCGCTGGGCACCGAGCATGCCTGGGTGGCGCATGGCGATGGCTATGACGAGATCACCACAACCGGCGAGACCCAGGTCGCCGAACTGGTTGGCGGCGAGATCCGCAGCTTCACACTGACCCCGGAAGAGGTTGGGCTGAAGCGCCATGCCAAGGACGAGCTGCGCGGCGGTGATGCCGCCTACAATGCCAAGGCATTGCGCGATATGCTGGGCGGCGTTGCCGGCGCCTACCGCGACACGGTGTTGATGAATGCCGGCGCCGGACTTGTGATCGCCGGCAAGGCGACGACGCTTGGCGACGGCATCGCGATGGCCGCGCAGGCCATCGACAGCGGCCGGGCGCTGCAGGTGCTCGACCATTTGGTCGAAATTTCGAACGGGTGAGCCGTGTCTGACATTCTGCGCAAGATCGAGGCCTATAAGCGCGACGAGATCGCCGCCGCCAAGGCGCGCCTGCCGCTGACCGAGGTCAAGGCGCGGGCGAAGGACACGGATGCGCCACGCGGCTTCCTTGCGGCTCTCGAGGCGAAGCGCGGATCGGGCGGTTTCGCGCTGATCGCCGAAATCAAGAAAGCGAGCCCCTCCAAAGGGCTGATCCGTGCCGATTTCGATCCACCGGCGTTGGCAAAGGCTTATGAGAAGGGCGGTGCCGCCTGTCTTTCGGTGTTGACCGATGCGCCGTCCTTCCAGGGCGCGCCGGAATTCCTCACCAGGGCAAGAGCAGCAGTCGCCCTGCCCGCACTGCGCAAGGATTTCCTGTTCGATCCCTATCAGGTCTTTGAGGCCCGCGCCTGGGGCGCTGATGCCATCCTGATCATCATGGCCAGCGTCGACGATGCCCTGGCGAGCGAGCTTGAAGCGACGGCGTTCGAACTCGGCATGGATGCGCTGATCGAGGTGCATGACGAGGCGGAGACGGAGCGCGCGGTAAAGCTGTCTTCGCGGCTGATCGGTATCAACAACCGCAATCTCAGAACATTCGAGACCAGCCTTGAAACCTCGGAGCGGCTGGCCGCGATGGTGCCTGCCGATCGCCTGCTGGTCAGCGAAAGCGGGATCTTCACTCATGATGATTGCCTCAGGATGCAGAAGAGTGGCATCGGCACCTTCCTCGTCGGTGAGAGCCTGATGCGCCAACAGGACGTCGCCATGGCGACGCGCCTGCTGTTGACGGGCAAGGCGCCGGCCGAGGCCGTCTGACGATGGCACCTGCCCTCACTCATCTCGGCGCGCATGGCGAGGCCAACATGGTCGATGTCGGCGGCAAGGACGAGACGACGCGCACGGCGATCGCCGAGGGTTTCGTCTCGATGCAGCCCGAAACGCTGAAGACCATCCTCGCTGGCAACGCCAAGAAAGGCGATGTGCTCGGCACCGCGCGCCTCGCCGGCATCATGGCGGCGAAAAAGACACATGAGCTGATCCCGCTCTGCCATCCGCTGCTGTTGACCAAGGTTTCCGTCGACATTGAGCCGGACCACGCGCTGCCAGGCCTCAAGGTCACCGCATTGGCGCGCGTCACCGGCAAGACCGGCGTCGAGATGGAAGCATTGACCGCCGCATCGGTTGCCTGCCTGACCATTTACGACATGGCCAAGGCGGTGGATCGCGCGATGGTCATCTCCGGCATCCGGCTGGTCGAAAAGTCCGGCGGCAAGTCGGGCGACTACAAGGCAGGTGCCTGATGGCGCTGCTTCCGGTGGTGGAGGCGCTGGAACGCCTGCTGGACGGCGCTGTGCCGCTGGCCGGTGAAAGCGTGCCTCTGATCGAAGCGGCTGATCGCGTGCTGGCGGAACCCGTCGTGGCGCTGCGCACCCAGCCGCCCTTCAACGCTTCGGCGATGGACGGCTATGCTGTCCGTGCCGAAGATGTAGCCTCCGTACCGTCGAAACTCTCGGTGATCGCCATGGCGCCGGCCGGACGTGGCTTCGACGGCACGGTCGGCAAGGCGCAGGCGGTGCGCATTTTCACAGGGGCGCCGCTGCCTGACGGCGCCGACACCATCGTCATTCAGGAGAATGTCCGGGATCTCGGCGGTAGCGATATCGAAGTGATCGAACCCACCGCCGAGTGGCGCAACATCCGCCGCATCGGCCTCGACTTTTCCAGGGGCGACGTCCTTCTGGGAAAAGGACGGATGCTGGATCCGGCAGCCCTTTCCCTGGCAGCATCGGCCAATCATCCCCGGGTGAGCGTGGTGAAACGGCCGCTGGTCGCCATCATCGCTACCGGGGACGAGTTGTTGCGGCCCGGCAGCGAACCCGGGCCGGACCAGATCATCTCGTCCAACGCCTATGGCGTCGCCGCCACCGCTCAGTCTGTCGGCGCCCGCGCGCTCGATTTTGGCATAGCCGCCGACCGCAAGGACGCAATCGCCGCGCTGGTCAGGAAAGCGGTCGGGGCCGGCGCGGATGTCATCGTCACTCTCGGCGGCGCCTCGGTTGGCGACCACGACCTGATCCATGACGTGTTGATGGGCGAAGGCATGACGCTCGGCTTCTGGAAGATCGCCATGCGTCCCGGCAAGCCGCTGATGTTCGGGCGTCTCGGCGGGATAAGATGCGTCGGCCTTCCCGGCAACCCCGTGGCAAGCCTGGTCTGCTCGCAATTGTTCCTGAAGCCGCTGCTGGCAAGGCTTGGCGGCCGTGACTATCGTCAGGACATACGCCAGGCGCGGCTGGGCGCCGCAATGGCGGCCAATGATCTGCGCCAGGATTACGTTCGGGCGGTGGTCAGGGAGGACGATGGCGGGCTGGTGGCGACGCCGTTCAGCATCCAGGACTCCTCGATGCTGAGGATGCTGGCTGACGCCAATGGGCTGATCGTGCGATCCCCGTTTACCCCTGCGTCAGCTGCCGGACAATCTTGCAGCGTGCTGATGCTGCGCTGAAGAGCCGCCATATAGATATCTGATAACAAGATGGAAAATGATCTCGGTTATTGCGAGATCAAGGCGCGCGTCAGCGGATGCGCCGGATCGGCGAGGCCGTCGACAATGTCGTAATGATGCCGGTCGGGTTCGACCGCGGCGCTTGTGGTGGCGCCGAGCCCAGTCCAGATGTTGGCTAGCAACGCGTTCTGGCGCAGGAATTCGGAACGCTCGCCGCCGCCGGCCCAACAGGTGATGCGAACACCATCCATGGGACGCAGCAGCGCCGGGCTTTCGGCCAGGGCTTCGGCCTCATCGATTGCCAATGCTGCGTTCATGCCGGTGCGCATCAGCGGCCGCAAATCATGGAGGCCCGAGATCGAAACGACATGACGTACGCGTCTTGCCACGTCACCAGCCAGAGGCGTGGTTGTGGTCACCATGCGGCTGGCGAGATGCCCGCCGGCCGAATGTCCGGACAGCATCAGAGGCCCCTCGACCATCGCCGCCGCTTTGCCGATTGCCGCACCGATTTCGCCGACGATGCCGGCGATGCGTATGTCCGGGCACAGCGTATAGGATGGCATCGCCACGGCGAAGCCGCTGCTGACCGCGCCCTTGGCGAGGTGCGACCAGGTGCTCTTGTCGGACTCCAGCCAGTAACCTCCATGGATGAACATGACGAGCCCCTTGGGAGCGGCCTCGGGAAGGAAAAGGTCGAACCGATTGCGCGGTCGATCGCCATAGGCGATGTCGAACCTTGCGCGGCCTTGCGCCAACATCGCGTCACGAAACGCTTGCGCGGGTTCCGCCCAGGCGGCCGGCCAGCGATCGCCGCCGGCAATGTTCGCGCCGTTGGCGTAGGCATTGTCCCAATCGGCAATGCGATGGTCGAGCATTCGTGTCCTCCCCAAGATCGGCATCTTTCAGCAGCTAAAAACCGGCAGGGTGTTCCCGACCCAGCACTGGACAGGATGTGCGGCGCGATTATTGACGTAAATCATGGACGCCGAGTTCTCGCCACATCCATTGGAAGCTGTAGGTAGCCATGGGATCCGTTGGATCCGGCCGCTTTGCCGTCTGGTTTTCGAGGTATTTGAGCCACTCGGCCACCTTTTGGCGGCCCATCGGTGTTTTGGCGGCCTGGCGCGGGGTCTTATTGCCAAGCATACCGACCGGCTGATCGAGGGTTTCACGGTATTGGCGGTCCATGAACTCGTGGACGACTTCTTCGGCCATTTCGGGAGGAATTTTCGAGGAAGCCTTCTTGCGACCGTGGGTCCGTCGCTCGGCGATCATCTGGTCGACGGTGACGATTTCGGTCAGAGGTGTGCCGACCAGTTCGCCGAGAAACTGCCGAAGCAAGGTGGTCCCCTCGTCCGCGCGCCTGGAGGAATTGGTTGAAAGGTGCAGGAAGCGTCCCTTCAACTCGACATTGCCCAGAACACGCAAACCAGTGTCCATGGTGGTATCAAGAGAAGGCGAGCCGCCTTGCTTCTTTTTCCCTCGGCCAGTCGGCTCGTCTTCTAGCCAGTTCCAGAATTTCGGGTTTTCCTGTGCCATTCCTTGAATGACATTCAACCGCGCGGCGATGTCTTTCTGGGTTGCGCCGGGTGCCAGTGGAAACTGGACATTGTGAAACATGATGTCGTCGCCATCCGAGTTTTGAACCGAAGGCCTGTTCATGGCCCGATCGAGCGTGTCGAACAGCCACGACAAGGTGAATATGGCGGCGACCTCCTGTAGATCTTCGCTCCTGATCGCGGGGAGTTTCTTCGCGCCCCTTTTCCCGAAGGTGCGCCGCAGTCCATCGAGCAGCATTTCCGTGGCCCGCGGTGTGAAGGACAAAAGTCCACCGGCTAAGATGTTCTTGCCCATAACAGGCACGATGCGGGCGGCGATCCTGTCCCACTGTTTTAGCGCTTTGGTAGCCGTGCCTTCACTGACGACGATTGGATCGCCGCCGCGAATTAGGTCGCGCGCCACAAGCGATTTTCCCGGCACGATGTCGCTCACCTCGTAAAGACTCATGATCGAGGTCCGCAACGCCTTCATGTAGGTCTTTGTCCGAGCGCCCTCCTTCCAGCCGCGGCGCTTGAGATACTCGTCGACGATGTTGCCCCCTTCGACATCGAAGTCCTGCGTCAGAAAATCCTCAAAGGCGCAGCCCCACAGTATCATAGCCCAGTCGTCGCCGATGACTTCGGCAAGATCTTCAAACTCCGCATCGCCGACCTCCAGCACCGGGCCGAAGTGTTCGTCGAACACTTCTTCGAAGCAGCCGCGCCACTCGTCGCGATCGAGGAATTTCATCAGACCATTAAGGTCGTGGGGCATGGCGGCTCTCCAGGCTCTGTTCGGCGACGATATGGTCCGTCGGCTCAGTGACATCGCAAAGCCCAGTGATTTATGCGCCGCCCTGGCGACCCGGCAAGACACTTTTCTCGATTTTCCCATCGTTTCCTAGGCCGCACACGTCAATGCGGGGCAAAACATTTTAGGCTTGAAACAAATTCCGACTGGTGCGATCCTGCCGGACGAACAGCCGACAATGGGAGGTCTGCTGTGCTGTCTAAACCTACAGATGTCCACCTTCCGGTGGCGTCGCCGAACAGGTGTAGCTGGCTGCACGAAGCCCTCTCGCGAAAGACGGGAACTTCATATCCACCACCTCGCCAGGTGCCGCGCGCACCGGCCAGGCAGCAGACAGGATAGCGGCGAGATGCTTGGGCCTTCAGCGCATATCGATACGTTCACACGTGATCATCTGCCGCCGCCGGATCAATGGCCGGACTTCCTGCTCGACGGCTTCGACTATCCCGAACATCTCAACGCCGGCGTCGAATTGACCGACAGGCTGGTCGAAAGAGGTCTCGGTGACCACACCGCACTGATCGGCAATGGTCGCCGCCGCACCTACAAGGAATTGTCCGACTGGACGAACAGACTCGCCCATGCGCTGGTCGAGAATTACGGCGTCAAGCCAGGCAACCGGGTGCTGATCCGCTCCGCCAACAACCCCGCAATGGTCGCCTGCTGGCTGGCCGCCACCAAGGTCGGCGCCGTGGTCGTCAACACCATGCCGATGCTGCGCGCCGGCGAACTCACCAAGATCGTCGACAAGGCGGAGATCACCATCGCGCTTTGCGATACCAGGCTGATGGACGAGATGACCGCCTGCGCCAAGGACAGCACGTTCCTGAAACAGGTCATCGGCTTCGACGGCACCGCCAACCATGATGCCGAACTCGATCGCGCTGCCCTCGACAAGCCTGTCACCTTCACTGCTGTCAATACCGGCCGCGACGACGTCGCGCTGCTTGGCTTCACCTCGGGCACCACGGGCGTGCCAAAGGCGACGATGCATTTCCACCGCGACCTTCTGATCATCGCCGACTCCTATGCCCGCGAGGTCCTGCAGGTAACGCCGGACGACATCTTCGTCGGCTCGCCGCCCCTCGCTTTCACCTTTGGCCTTGGCGGGCTCGCCATCTTTCCCCTGCGCTTCGGTGCCGTGGCCACGCTGCTGGAACAGGCGACGCCGCCCAACATGATCCACATCATCGAGACCTACAAAGCGACCATTTCCTTCACCGCGCCGACCGCCTACCGCGCAATGCTGAAGGCGATGGATGAAGGCGCCGACCTGTCATCGCTGCGCGTCGCCGTTTCGGCCGGCGAGACATTGCCGGCCCCGGTCTTCGAAGAGTGGACGAAAAAAACCGGCAAGCCGATCCTCGACGGCATTGGCGCCACCGAAATGCTGCACATCTTCATCTCCAACCGCTTTGACGACATGAAGCCCGCGTCGACAGGCAAGCCTGTGGTCGGCTACGAAGCGCGCATTGTCGACGACGAGATGCGCGACGTGCCGCGTGGCCAACCCGGACGCCTGGCGGTGCGCGGACCGACCGGCTGCCGCTACATGGCCGATGACCGGCAGAAGGACTATGTGCGCGACGGCTGGAACTTGACCGGCGACACCTTCACCCAGGATGAGGACGGCTTCTTCCACTTCGCGGCGCGCTCCGACGACATGATCGTCAGCGCCGGCTACAACATCGCCGGGCCCGAGGTCGAGGCGGCGCTGCTGGCGCATCCCGATGTCGCCGAATGTGCAGTGATCGGCGCCGAGGATCCAGAACGCGGCCAGATCGTCGAGGCGCATGTCGTGCTGGTGCAAGGCGTTGCGCCCGATGCATTGACCATCAAGCGCCTGCAGGACCACGTCAAGGCAACCATCGCCCCCTACAAATATCCGCGCTCGGTGAAATTCATCGCCGCCCTGCCCAAGACCCAGACCGGCAAGATCCAGCGCTTCCGGTTGCGCATGGAGAAAATCAATTGAGCGAGCCCTACGATCCGGCGTCCGAAGGCGCACAGATGTCGTTCAAGGAGCGCATGTCCTACAGCGACTATCTGCATCTGGAAAAAGTCCTCGACGCGCAGGCACCGCTGTCGTCGGCGCATGACGAGATGCTGTTCATCATCCAGCACCAGACATCGGAACTCTGGATGAAGCTCGCGCTGCACGAGATCGGTGCCGCGATCCGCTCCATTCGGGCTGACCGGCTTGAGCCGAGCTTCAAGATGCTGTCGCGCGTCGCACGCATTTTCGAGCAGTTGAATAATGCCTGGGACGTGCTGCGCACGATGACGCCCAGCGAATACACCGAGTTCCGCAACGCGCTCGGCCAATCCTCGGGCTTCCAGTCCTGGCAATACCGCGCCATCGAGTTCATGGCCGGCAACCGTAACCTCGCAATGCTCGGCCCGCACAAGCACCGGCCGGACCTCAGCCAAAAGCTGGAGGCGATCCTGGCCGAGCCATCACTCTACGACGAAGCGCTGCTGCTTCTGGCGCGCAACGGGTTCGACATTGGTGCCGATGCCAGGCGCACGAATTGGCGTGAAACCCGTACCGAGAACGAAGAAGTCCTCGTCGCCTGGCAGACCGTCTACCGCGATCCGCAGCGCTACTGGATGTTCTATGAACTGGCCGAGAAACTGGTTGACTTCGAAGACTATTTCCGTCGCTGGCGCTTCAATCACGTCACCACAGTCGAACGTATCATCGGCATGAAGCGCGGCACCGGCGGCACGTCAGGCGCCTCCTATCTCAAGAAAATGCTCGAGGTCGTCCTGTTTCCGGAACTCTGGACCGTCCGCACCCGGCTCTGACGAGCGCCTTTGCTTCGTAAATGTCGTCGCCCGCTGAACGCTTTCGGGCAACAGCCACTCAGGTCACGGCGGTCTTGACGGCAAAACGCGCTTCTTGCCAGGCGCCGGTGCGCAGGATGTCTTCCAGCACCTCCACCGCCTGCCAAACGTCCCTGTAGCCGACATAGAGCGGCGTGAAGCCGAAGCGGATCGTCGACGGCGCGCGGAAATCGCCAATCACGCCGCGCTCGATCAAGGCCCGCATTACCTGATAGCCTTGCGGGTGGATGAACGATACCTGGCTGCCGCGCGCGTTGCCGTCTCGCGGGCTTTCGAGCTCAAGGCCGTAGGCGCCGCATCTGGTCTCGACGAGCTCAATGAACAGGTCGGTCAGCGCGATGCCCTTTTGGCGCACCACCGCCATGTCTACGTCGTCCCAAAGATCCAGTGCCCCCTTCAGCGCCCGCATCGAAAGCACAGGCTGCGTACCACACAAGAACCGGCGGATGCCGGTGCCTACCTCATAGCCCTGTTCGAAGGCGAAAGGCCTTGCATGCCCCCACCAGCCGCTCAGCGGCTGCCGGACATCGCCGTGATGACGTTTTGCGGCGTAGATGAAGGCCGGCGCGCCCGGACCGCCATTGAGATATTTATAGGTACAGCCGATGGCGAAATCAGCGTTCGCGCTGTCGAGTTCGACCGGTAAGGCCCCGGCTGTGTGGCAGAGATCCCAGACGATCAGCGCGCCAGCCTGATGGGCCTTGCGCGTCAGCGCGGCCATGTCACGCAACTGCCCGGATTTGTAATTGACGTGGTTGACCAGGATGACGGCGACGCGTTCGTCGATGAGGTCCTCGATATCAGGCGCGTCGACCCCTTCGAGCCGCAGCACCGTACCCGGCCGTGTCGATGCGACACCTTCGGCCATATAGAGGTCGGTTGGGAAACTGTCGCCTTCGGCGACGATTACCGACCGGTCCGGCCGCATGCCAAGCGCGGCATGCAGCACCTTGTAGATGTTGATCGAGGTCGTATCGCAGACCACCGTCTGGCTGGCCGCGGCGCCGATCAGGCGTCCGAGCTGGTCGCCAAGGACGACCGGCATTTCGAACCAGCCGGCGGTGTTCCAGGCACGGATCAGATCCTGCGCCCATTCCTGGGTCGCGGCCTTCTGCAGCTCGTTGAAGACGGCGGGAGCCGCCGCGCCTAGCGAATTGCCGTCGAGATAGATAACCCCGTCCGGCAAGATGAACCGGTCGCGCATGGCACGCAGCGGATCCGCCGCATCCATGGCTTCGACTGCTGCGAGATCGAGCGTTGCACGCATGATTTCAGACATTCCCTGGTTTGTTCACGCTCTAATTTATTCACGAATGGCTTCGCGAGCCGGCGCGGATCCCCGGCTGCGCTTGAGGCTGGGCAAGGCCAGCATGGCGAGCACGAACAAGCCGGTGGCAAGCTTCAGGTCAGGCGGCGGCATGCCGGCGGCGAGGCAGAACGACACCAGCTGATAGTAGATGATCGCGCCGGCGAAAGGCGCCAGCAGCTGACGCCAGACCGTCTGCTTGCCGACAACCGCCTCGCCGATCATCAGCGCGGCAAGCCCGTTGATGAGAATCCCCAGTCCCATATTGACGTCGGCAAATCCCTGCGACTGCACCATCAGCGCGCCGCTTGACGCCGAAAACGCGCTCGCCAGCCCGACACCGCCTATGGTCGCCGCCCAGACATTGATGCCTTGAGCCTCGGCCATGTCCGGGTTGGCGCCCACCGCGCGCACCGCGGTCCCCTTCTCGGTCCTGAAGAACATGTAGAGCGCCAGGAAGACGAGGAGCGCGAGAAGGCCGGCGACAACGATCTTGCTGGCCGGAAAACCAGGCCGCGCGAACGGCACCCAGTCGAACACGGTGGGCGAGCCGAAGACGGAGAGATTGGACTTGCCCATGATGCGCAGGTTGATGCTGTAGAGCATCGTCATCATCAGGATACCCGCAAGAAGCGTGTGGATGCGGAAGCGCAGATGGATGAAGGCGGTACAGCAACCCGCCACAAAGCCCGCTGCGACGGCGACCGCGATGGCTGTCAGCGGCGATGCACCGGCTGCAAGAAGCACGCCACAGACGCAGCCGCCCAGCGGAAAGGCGCCCTCGCTGGTCAGATCCGGAAAATTCAGCATGCGAAACGGGATCATGATCCCGAGCACGACAAAGGCCAGGATCAGGCTCTGCGCCAGTGTGACCGGGATGATCGCGACGAAGCTCGTCAGAACGTCCTGGATAAAGCTCATGGTGATCAGCTCGCCAGCAACATGCGATCGGTCTTGACGGAAAAATGGCCGATCAGATCTGCAACCGTGACCGCCGATTTCTCCTCGCCGGTGACTTCCAGCCTGACCCGGCCCGCGCCGAGCATGATCACCCGGCTGCCATGGTCGACGGCATGTTGCATATTGTGGGTCACCATCAGCGTGGTCAGTTTCAGCGCATTGACGGCGCGCACCGTCGCCTGCATGACGATTTCGGCCGTGCGCGGGTCGAGCGCTGCCGTATGCTCGTCGAGCAGCAGCAGGTCCGGCGATCCGCCAACCGCCATGATCAGCGACAGCGACTGCCTCTGCCCGCCCGAAAGCAGGTCGACGCGTGTGTCCAGGCGGTTTTCAAGGCCGAGACCCAGTATGGACAAGCGCTCCTTGTAGGACGCAAGCCGGGTGGCGTTCAGCCCTTGCCGCAAGCCGCGTTTGTGGCCGCGAAGGTCAGCCAACAACATGTTCTCCGCCACGGTCATGCTGGCGGCTGTGCCGCGCATCGGATCCTGGAAGACGCGCGCCAATTTTGCCGCGCGCTTGTGCACCGGCATGTTTGTCACATCGGTGCCGTTGATCAGGATCCTGCCGGAATCGAGGATGAGAGCTCCGGAAATGGCGTTGAGCATGCTGCTCTTGCCGGCCCCATTGGAGCCGATGACGATACCGAACTCGCCCGTGGCCAACGACAGGTTGAGGCCGTCCAGCGCGACCTTCTCGTCGGCCTGGCCCTTGTAGAACACTTTGCGCGCGGATCGGATCTCGAGCATCGTTCCTCCCACAACTGAAGGGTGACGGCGCCGACGCCGTCACCGCTGCAGCCCAACGTCAGTCGACGATGCAGCCGCAATCGGCCATCGAAGCGGGTATCTCGATGCCGAACGCGGCCATCGCCTTGCGGGAGATCGTTGCCATGTGGTCCTTGTAAGCCGGGCGCGACGGCGCGATCGTCTTCGGATCCTTGCCCTTAAGGATTTCGGCGGCGATGTTGCCGGCATTGACGCCAACCTGCGTGTAGTTGACCGCGAAGCTTGCCGGTACGGTGCCGTTGCGGACCGCGCTGTCATCGGAGTTGACGACCGGGATTCCAGCCTGACGAGCGGCTGCGGAGACAGCGGCGATCGCCGGCTGGATCAGGTTCGAGGCCGGGCCGTAGATCACGTCGGCCTTGCCGGCGAGCGAAGCGATGCGTTGCTGAATGTCATTGACGTTGTCGATGCCGACCTCCACGACCTCGAAGCCGGCCGCGGGTGCCGCCGCCTTGATCTTTTCGATCAGGGCAACGTCATTGGCTTCGCCTGGATTGTAGGGCACGCCAAAGCGCTTGGCGTTCGGCAGCAGCTTCTTGGTGAAGGCCATCACCGCGGCGACATCCTGCAGATCGCTGGCGCCGGTCATGCCTTCGTCTCCGGAGTCCCATGACGGCACCAGCTTGGCCGCGACCGGATCGGTGACCGCGGCAAAGACGATCGGAATGTCGGACCCTGCGAGCGCCTTCTTGGCGATCTGCGAGACCGGCGTGGTGATGGTGTAAATCAGCTTGGGCTGCTCTGCCTGCAGCTTGGCGATCATCTGCGGCACCAGCGATGCGTCGAAATTGGTATGGCTCTCGGTGTAGACGACGTCCTTGCCCTCGACGAAGCCGTTGTCCGTCAGCGCCTTCTTGAAACCGGCTATGGCGGCATTCAACTGAGGATGCTCTCCGAAATTGGCTATGCCGATACGAATCTGATCAGCCGCGGCGCTGCCGGCGCTGACCATCAAGGCGCCTGCCAGGGCCAATCCTGACAGCCATTTCGACTTCAACATCATTTCCTCCCAGATTTGATTAGCGCCGCTTAAAGACGGCACATCAGGCGATCATGGTCAGTCCGCCGGTCCATGTCAAACATTATATATAATTCTTGCCATGCACCGCCATGATATATAATTTTCCAAGCCTGACGATGGACGGACTGCGATGCAGGATCAGAATAGTTCCACAAAGACGGAGGCGGCCTATCAGCTGCTGCGGCGCGATATTCTGACGACGCGCCTCATGCCGGGTGCGCCGCTCAAGTTGAGTGCGCTGCGCGGCACATATGGCGTCGGCTGGACGCCGCTGCGTGAAGCATTGTCTCGGCTTGAAGCCGAGCGCCTTGTCACTGCCATCAGCAATCGCGGCTTTGCCGTCGCTCCCGTGTCGCGGGCCGAACTCGAGGACCTGGCGCGCGCGCGGATGGTTGTCGAGATGCCCCTGTTCCTGGAATCGATGGAAAAAGGCGACAGGCAATGGGAAGATGCCGTTGTCACCGCTCATTACCGGCTCTCTCGCTGCAAGACCGCGGTTGACGACCCCTCGGATGCGGCCGTCGATCAGTGGGACGAAAGCCACGAGGCCTTTCACGCGGCGCTGCTGAGTGGTGCGACGTCCAACTGGCTGCTGCGATTCCGCTCGACGATCGCGGATCAGCTGCGGCGACATCATCGTTTTCTCGGCCTGGCGCCGACTTTGCGGGCAGCGGCCGGCCTCAAGCATGGCTATGGAGAGGCCATGGACGCACTGCGCGAGGCGATCGCGATCGAGCATCACACCGCGATCATGGAGGCGGCGCTCGATCGTGATGTCGAGCGGGCAAAGGCATTGATGACGGCGCATATCGGCTACACGCTGCACGTCTATGTTCACAGCGAAGACAGCGGCGCCAACAACTACACCGCACGCGCCGGCAGCCTGAAAGCGGTTTCCGGATGATTTCGGCGCTTCCGCGCCGTCCGACGCTTACACACGGATCCATCCCCCAAGCGAGCTGGCGAACGTTGGCGTTTTGGTTTCGTTTCGTTCCGCTGGGATGACACTGGGCGACTCCATAAATCCGCCCCGTGCGCCTTTCAAACGACTGAAGCCAAACCTCAACAAGGGGTGGGCCACAGGCCATTAACCAAAACGATTTCAATGCGTGTGTCCGGGGCAGAAATCGTCGGTAAGCGTCGGTTGCCGTTTGTTGCCGGCGGCAAAAATTTCGAACCCCTTAACAAATTCACTAAACTTTAAACGGTTGCGGAACACAACTGGAACAGATAGTGTTTGTTCTGGGTTTGTTTTTCGATTCCGATTCAGACCCTTCGTTCAATGCCTTGGGGGCCGCCATGCTGACGCGCAAGCAACATGAACTGCTGATGTTCATTCATGAACGGCTCAAGGAAAGCGGCATCCCGCCCTCCTTCGACGAGATGAAAGAGGCTCTTGATCTTGCCTCCAAGTCGGGGATCCACCGCCTGATCACGGCGCTGGAGGAACGTGGCTTTATTCGGAGACTGCCCAATCGGGCGCGCGCACTGGAAGTGCTCAGGTTGCCGGATTCGATCGCGCCGGGCCTCAATGCGGCAAAGAAATTTTCGCCAAGTGTCATCCAGGGCAGCCTCGGTCAGGGCAACCTTGGTCGTCAGATCAAGCCGGCGCCGTCGCGCTTGCCCGCGGCCGGCAATGACGACGATGCTGTTCCGGCGGTCTCGATCCCGGTGATGGGCCGTATCGCCGCCGGTGTGCCGATCGATGCCATCCAGCACCAGACGCATTCGATCTCGGTGCCGCCTGACATGATCATGGGGGGCGAGCACTATGCGCTGGAGGTCAAGGGGGACTCGATGATCGAGGCCGGGATCTTCGATGGCGACACGGTCATCATCCGCAACGCCGATACAGCGAGCCCGGGCGAGATCGTCGTGGCGCTGGTCGACGAAGAGGAAGCGACCCTGAAACGGTTCCGCCGCAAGGGAGCTTCGATTGCCCTTGAAGCCGCTAACCCGGCCTACGAGACCCGCATTTTCGGACCGGACAGGGTCAAGGTGCAAGGCAAGCTCGTCGGGCTGATCAGGCGCTACTGAGCAGGGGCTGTTGCGCTTGTTTTGTCAGGCTTTTTATAGGGCGGCAGGCCCCTCGCCTCGCGCGAGAATTTGCGCTGTTCATGCCAGGGACGGTATGGCCTGTCGACGGCGAAGCTGACGATTGGTGGGCCAGTCGCCGATTGGCGGTCGAAGAAGACCGCAGCACTCCCTTTGCGAGCGAGTTGCCGTTTGGTGACGACGAGAACCAGCGGGTTATGGCAGGCGTCATAGCCGGTCGCGTCGTTGACGACGATCACGTCGGCGAAACCGCAGGCCTTCCAGGTATCCTTGCGGTCTTCGACATGCGCGACGATCGCTCCGGACGGGTGCCTGGCGAGGCAGACGCCGTCGGTGCAGTAGAACGGTGCTCCCGGCGGCAGGTTTACGGCATCGGCGATGGCGAACTGCCCGTCTGTCTTGTTGAACACCTCTGGCACGACGATGCTTTCGGATACCAATGCACGTTTCCAGTTGTCGACGGTGAATTCGTTCGGGCGTGCCCGGCTGACCGCGAGTTCGCCACCGCCGATCGGCACCGCGACCAGTCGGGCATCTTCCGAGATCAGCACATCGGGCGTGCGCGTATCCGACACAGTCAACAGGCCGGCAAGTGCGAATGGGAGTGCGGCGAGCCGCAGCCATGTCGTCGCCATCGTCGCGATGACCAGGGCGACCGTCACCAGCAGCACGGATTGCTGGGAAATCAGCCCGACCGCATCGACAGGAGAGCGTTCCGATATCCACGCCGATATGGCGATCATTGCCGTCAGGCCCTTGCCCATCAGGTAAAGGGATGGCGCATCCAAGCCGAACGGCATGAGCAACGCGCTGGCGACGGCCAGGAACATCACGACCGAAACGATCGGCATGACGGCCAGATTGGCGAACAAGCTGAGCGGCGATACACGCTGGAAATGCCAAATGGCAAACAGCGCCGTAGCGCTGCCGGCGATGATGGAGGTCATAGCCAATCCACCCGTCGTCAGCAGGAATTTTTGCGTCAGAAGCCCTGGCAGGGATAGCTTCGGCGATGGCGGCCTCGTTTTTCGCGCACGATAATCCGCCCAACCGGCATAGGCGCCAACCAGGGCGGCGGTCGCGGCGAACGACATCTGGAAGCTCGGTCCGACCACCTCATGCGGCGAGACCAGTATGACGGCGATCGCCGAGATCGCCAGGTTGCGCATGGTCAGTGCCGCGCGATCGAACAGAACCGCGATCAGCATCACCGCCAGCATGATGAAGCTGCGTTCGGCGGCAACGACGATGCCCGAAATGACGAGATAGGCAGCGATCGAGAAGAGCGCTGCGGCGGCCGCGTATTTCTTCACCGGCCTTCGTGCGGAAAAATCTGGAAACAGCGCGAAGGCGCCGCGCAGCAGACCCATGACGGTGCCCGCGACCAGCGCCATATGCAGTCCGGAAATGGAGATGATGTGATAGATGCCGGTGCGCCGCATCGCCTCGTTGATTTCGTCGGGAATGCCGGCGCGCACGCCGACGATCAGTGCCGCGGCGATCTCGCCTTCGGCGCCGCCGACGATGCCCGTGATGCGGCCGGCGATGGATTGGCGGGCATTTTCCACCGCAGCGGACAGGCGAGCCAAAAGAGGCATGTCGTCCTCGGCTGTGACAATCCTGGGATTGCCGAGAAAAAACCCGCTGCCGCCGATGCCGGCGAAGTAGCTGTCGAAGGAGAAATCATAGCTGTCCGGCCGCACCGGACCGGTCGGCGGCAAGAGTTTGGCATAGCCTGATATCAACGAGCCGGCGGCCAATTCCCGCGGTATCTTGCGTGCCGAAAGCCGGACCCTTTCCGGCGCATAGCGCAGTTTCGGCCGGGCGGTGGACGTCACGTCAATGGTCAGCCGGATGCGGCCGGTCTCCATCCGGTCGAGCGAGACGACGCGGCCCGTCACCTCAGTCGAAATCTCAGAGCCCAGCATGCGTGTTCCGGCTCGCCATGTTTCGACCTTCGCCGCGAGCAGGCCCAGCGCGCACAGCAGCATCGCCGTGAAACACAGATGGGTTTTTGGCCAGGAACGCGAGGCAAGCGCACAGAGCGCCGTCAGCACGACGACCGCTACAGGCTTGGCAAAATCAGGCTCCGCCGCCAGCGAATAGTAGCCGATCACTCCGGCGGCCAGACAGACCGGCACCAGCAGAAAGGCGATGCCCCGGTCAAGTTCCAGTTCCGCCGCCTTGGCCACGCCATGGCGCAGGCGAGGCAATGATGTCAGGCCGAATTGCCGGCGTACGCGCGCAATCCTGCCTGCGGCAGGCGGTGGACTTGGCGCAGGGATATCCGCCTGCGGCTGCCGGGTGCCGGGCGCCGGCACAAGGGATGTCGGCGATGGCAACGGGATAGCCGGACGCGTTGCAAACAATGACCGTTCGCTGACGCCGGCAACAGCGTCCTCGCCCTGATCCGAGCCCCGGCCTCGTCCAGCCATCGGGTCTGCCCCTTGCACCCCTGACGCCCTATGGTACATGAACCCGCGACGCGCGAAAGTCCGCGCAACCCAACCCCGCTTCAGATGGTTTCCAAGAATTTCATGTCCGACAAGGTCGTCACCCGTTTTGCCCCCTCGCCCACCGGCTATCTGCACATCGGCGGCGCCCGCACGGCGCTGTTCAACTGGCTCTATGCCAAACACACTGGCGGTACGATGCTGCTGCGCATCGAGGACACCGATCGCGAGCGTTCGACCGATGCGGCGACGGCCGCCATCCTGGACGGACTCTCCTGGCTCGGTCTTGGCTGGGACGGCGACGCTGTCTCCCAATTCGAGCGCGCGCCGCGGCATCGCGAGGTGGCCGAGGAACTCGTGCGCCTGGGCAAGGCCTACTACAGCTACGAGACGCCTGCCGAACTGGAGGCGATGCGCGAGGCAGCGCGTGCCAAGGGCCTGCCGCCACGCTACAACGGCCAGTGGCGTGATCGTGATCCGTCCGAGGCGCCTCCCGGCGTCAAGGGCGCAATCCGCATCAAGGCGCCAACCGAGGGCGAGACGGTGGTGCACGACCGTGTCCAGGGCGAGGTGCGATTCCCCAACAAGGATCTCGACGATTTCATCATTCTGCGTTCGGACGGCAACCCGACCTACATGCACGCCGTCGTCGTCGACGACCATGACATGGGCGTAACGCATATCATTCGGGGCGACGATCACCTGACCAATGCGGCCCGCCAGACGGTGATCTACAAGGCCATGGGCTGGGACGTGCCATCGATGTCGCACATCCCGCTGATCCACGGCGCCGACGGTGCCAAGCTGTCGAAGCGCCATGGCGCGCTCGGCGTCGAAGCCTATCGCGCCATGGGGTATCTGCCGGAGGCGCTGCTCAATTACCTGGCGCGCCTCGGCTGGAGCCATGGCGACGACGAGATCATGTCGATCAAGGACATGATCTCCTGGTTCGACATCGGCGACGTCAACAAGGGCGCCGCCCGTTTCGATTTCGCCAAGCTGGATGCGCTGAACGGCGTCCATATGCGCCGCATGAGCGACGCCGAACTGTTCGACATCTTCATCGCCGCCCTGCCCTATCTCGAGGGCGGCCCGGCGATGGCCGCGCGCCTCAACGAGCATAACAAGGCGCAATTGCTGGCGGCCCTTCCGGGCCTGAAGGAGCGCGCCAAGACGCTGGTAGAACTCGTCAATGGCGCCGCTTACCTGTTTGCGGAGCGGCCGCTGCCGGTCGACGACAAGGCGGCGCTGCTGCTCAACGACGATTCCCGCAAGATCCTGCGCGGCGCCCACGAAGCCTTGAATGCGCTTCCGGGGGACTGGACGGCTGCCGCTGCGGAGGCCGCGATCCGCGACTATGCGCTGGCTGGAGGCCACAAGCTGGGCGCCGTGGCACAGCCCTTGCGCGCCGCCCTGACCGGCAAAAGCACCTCGCCCGGCGTGTTCGACGTACTGGCCGTGCTGGGGCGTGAGGAAAGCCTGGGTCGCATAGCGGATCAAATCGATTAGGAGCAAACTGGCCCAAAAAGATTGGCATTGAAAGGCGGGTTTCGCAGTGCAACATTAGGCCTTGGCCCAATCTGGCACGCACCTCCTAAAATGCGGTGGCGAATACGCGCATTGCAGTGATTTCGACGTGTCGCTTCGCAGAAATTTGCCTTTGCCGGCATGATGAAACGAGAAGGAGTTTGCAATGACCGAAGCTGCGACAAAACTGGAATTTGGCGGCAAGACCCAGGAGGCCACGGCCAAGTTGGAGCTCGGCGGCAAGACTCATGAGTTCAAGGTGCGAAGTGGCTCCGTCGGCCCCGACGTCATCGACATTGCCACGCTTTACAGCACAACCGGCGCCTTCACCTACGATCCCGGCTTCACCTCGACCGCGAGTTGCGAATCGGAGATCACCTTCATCGACGGCGATGCGGGCATTCTCCTGCATCGCGGCTACCCGATCGACCAGTTGGCGGAACACGGCGACTTCCTGGAAGTCTGCTACCTGCTGCTCTACGGCGAACTGCCCACCAAGGCGCAGAAGGACGATTTCGATTACCGCGTGACACGCCACACAATGGTGCACGAGCAGATGTCGCGCTTCTTCACCGGCTTCCGTCGCGACGCGCACCCGATGGCGGTGATGTGCGGCGTGGTCGGCGCGCTGTCGGCCTTCTATCACGACTCCACCGACATCTCTGACCCCTACCAGCGCATGGTCGCTTCCATGCGGCTGATCGCCAAGATGCCGACCATCGCGGCCATGGCCTATAAATATCATATCGGCCAGCCGTTCATTTACCCGAAGAACGATCTCGGTTTCGCGGCAAACTTCCTGCATATGTGCTTCGCCGTGCCGTGCGAGGAGTACAAGATCAACCCGGTGCTGGCGCGCGCCATGGAGCGCATCTTCATCCTGCACGCCGATCACGAGCAGAACGCCTCGACCTCCACGGTTCGCCTCGCCGGCTCTTCGGGCGCCAACCCGTTTGCGTGCATCGCCGCTGGCATTGCCTGCCTGTGGGGCCCGGCGCATGGCGGCGCCAATGAAGCGGCGCTCAACATGCTGGGCGAGATCGGCCATGTCGACCACATCCCGGAGTTCATCGCCCGCGCCAAGGACAAGAACGACCCGTTCCGGCTGATGGGCTTCGGCCATCGCGTCTACAAGAATTACGATCCGCGCGCCAAGATCATGCAGAAAACGGCGCACGAGGTTTTGGGCGAGCTCGGCATCAAGGACGATCCGCTGCTCGACATCGCCATGGAACTGGAAAAGATCGCGCTGACCGATCCTTATTTCATCGAGAAGAAGCTCTACCCGAATGTCGACTTCTTTTCCGGCATCACGCTGAAGGCGCTGGGCTTCCCCACCACCATGTTCACGGTGCTGTTCGCGGTCGCCCGCACTGTCGGCTGGATCGCGCAATGGAAAGAGATGATCGAGGATCCGCGCCAGAAGATCGGCCGCCCGCGCCAGCTCTATACCGGCGCGCCGGAGCGCGATTACGTGCCGATCGCCAAGCGGTAAAAAGGACAGGGAGTAGTCAGCAGTCAGCAGTCAGCTCACTACTCACTACTCACTCGCTTCCTCACACACTCCATCACTACCTGCGCCGCGATCTCACCGGACGGCCTGTCCGTCGCCATGCGCCGTGCGATCTCGGCAAACCCATCTTTCTGCCAGGCGCGGATGCCGGTGTCGGTCAACAACCCTTCCAACTGGCGCGCCAGATTGTTCGGTTTGACGTACTCGTTGTAGAACTCCGGGATCAGCGCGCGATCCGAGATCAGGTTGGGCAGCAGCGCCGACCAGACGGTAACGAGATACGGCGCGACGACGCGCGCGACAGGGTCGAGGCGGTAGCAGGAGACCATCGGCACACCGGACAACGCCAGTTCCAGGGAGACCGTGCCGGACGCGATCAACGCCGCGTCGGCCTTGCCGAAGGCCTGCCATTTACGCTCGGGCTCGAGGATGATCTCGGGTTTCTCATCCCAGCGCGTGACAGCGGAACGGACGGTGTCCGCGACATGGGGCACCGTCGGCAATATCAGCCGAAGACGGTGTCCGCGTGCCCGCAGCATCGACACGGTCTCGCCAAACGGCTCCAGCAGTCGCCGCACCTCGCCGCGCCGCGAGCCGGGCAGGACAAGCAGCGTCTTCACGCGGTCCGGCGAAAGGTCGCGCGGCTGCCCTTGAGCCTTCGCCGCCGAGAGCACACCCGCGTCATGAGCGAGACGGTGCCCGACATAGGTGCCGGGCGGGCCGCCAAGCCTGGCGAGTTCCTTCACTTCGAACGGCAGGATGCACAATATGTGATCGACATAGGGCTTCATCGCCACCGCCCTGCCCGGCCGCCACGCCCAGACGCTCGGGCAGACATAGTGGACGATCGGGATCGACGGGTTGGCCGCGCGTACCTTCCTGGCAACGCGCAGCGAAAAGTCCGGGCTGTCGATGGTGATCAGGCAATCCGGCTTCGCGTCCGCGATCATCCCGGCCATCTGGCCGATCCGCCGCATCAGGCGCGGCAGATCGCGCAGGACGGCACTGAAACCCATCAGCGCGACCTCGCCGGCATCGAAGGGCGAAACCAGCCCTAGCCCCTGCAAATGGCGACCGCCAAGGCCGACGAGTTGCACCTCGCGGCCTGTCAATGCCTTCAGCGAACGCACGATGTCGGCGCCCAGCAGATCGCCGGATTCTTCACCGGCCACGATTGCGATCTTCAGCGCCTTGTCAGCCATGTGGCGGCTCCGTTGCTGGCAGGCCGACGATGAACAGGCCGAGCGCATTGGCGCGCCCCAGCGTCACCGGACCTTCGAGGATCAGCGAACGTCCAGCCTCGACCGCGATGCCGGCAAGCCCGGCCGCATGCGCCGTCTCGACCGTCTGTGGTCCGATCGACGGCAGGTCGGCGCGCAATTCCTGGCCAGGTTTGGCACACTTGACCAGAACCCCACGGGTCTTGCCGGCAAGCCGGCCATGGCCGCGCAGCTCTCGTGTTCTTTCGAGCAGGCCGTGCGTACCTTCGATGCCTTCGAGCGCGATCGCCCTGCCACCGATGGCAATTGCCGCCTGGCCGATATCGAGTGCGCCGATGGCCTTGGCTGCCTGCCTCGCCGCTTCGATGTCACGCCAGTCCGATTGCTTCGGTGCCGTGGCGGTCAGCGTGCCTTCGGCGGCGGCGAGTTCGGGAACGACCTGATGCGCGCCGATCACCTTGATGCCCCGCCTTTCCAGACCGCGTGTCACGACCTTCAGCAGGCCGTCATCGCCACGCGCCAGCGCCATGATCACCGAGGGCAAAATCGCCAGCAGGCCAAGGCTCAGGCGAATCCTGGCCAATTGCGGCCTTCGTTTGATTTCGCCGGCCAGAACCAGATGCGTGATTCCATATCGCTTCAGCGTCGGTACCAGGGAGCCGATCTGCTCCAGGGCCAGGCTGTCATGCTCGTATAGACGCAGGTCCCGCTCGCGATCAGCTTCGCCTTCCATCAACAGGACGAAAGGCGGATACCCTCGTGTGGCCAAGCCTTGCGCGACTTCGACCGGAAGACTGCCGCCGCCGGCGATGATGCCAACCCTGGCATCAGGCGGGAGATCAAGACCGCTTGCCGCTGTCTTAGTCTTCATCGTCGGCATCGTCGTCATCGCCACCCTTGAGCGATGGCACCGCATAGTGCCGCTTGCCGCGACTGGTGATGAAATCGATGATCTTCATCGCGGTTGGGGACGAAGCGAACTCTGCTTTCGCGAACTCGATGTTTTCGCCAACGGTTCGGGAACGGTCGAAGATCGTCTTGTAAGCTTTCCGCAGCAAATGGATTTCGGACCTTGGCAGGCCGGAACGCTTCAGGCCGATAATGTTGAGGCCGCGCAGGCTGGCGCGGTTGCCAACGGCGATGGCGTAAGGAATGACATCGCCCACGATCGCGGAGCAACCGCCCAGAAACGCGTTATCGCCAACGCGCACGAACTGATGGACGGCGGTCAGGCCGCCAATGTAGACACTGTTACCGATCTCGCAGTGGCCGCCCAGCGTCGCTCCATTGGCGAAGGTGGCGTTGTTGCCGACCACGCAATCATGGGCGATATGGGCATAGGCGAGGAAGTTGCCATTGTCGCCCACCGTCGTCTCGCCGCGGCTGGTGTCGGTGCCGACATGCATGGTGACGCCTTCGCGGATGGTGCAGTTGGCGCCGATAACCAGCGTGGTGCGTCCGCCCTTGTGCTTGGTGTTCTGCGGTGGCCCACCCAGTATCGCCATCGGGTAGACCTTGGTCGAGGAACCGATGGTGGTCGCGCCCATCACCGAGACATGGCTGACCAATTCGACATCATCACCGATCACGGCCTCGGCGCTGACGTGGCAAAACGGCCCTATACGCACACCCTGGCCAATCTGAGCGCCTTCCTCCACGACGGAGGAAGGATGGATTGAAGTCATGATTTTCATAAGCATTCGATCGTCAGTCGCCGGTGACCATCATGGCTGAAATCTCGGCCTCGGCCGCCTTGGTGCCCTCGACCATGGCTTCACAGGCGAATTTGAGCAGGTTGCCGCGCTTCTTGATTTTCTTGACGTGGATCTTCAACTGGTCGCCGGGAACGACCGGTTTGCGGAATTTGGCGTTGTCGATGGTCAGGAAATAGACCAGCGATGGCTTCGACGCCCCAAGGCTGCGGATGCAGATGGCGCCGGCCGTCTGCGCCATTGCCTCGACAATCAGCACGCCCGGCATCACCGGCTGCTCGGGGAAATGGCCCTGAAAATGCGGCTCGTTGATGGTGACGTTCTTGATGCCGATGGCGGATTCATCGCCATCGATGTCGACGATGCGGTCGATCATCAGGAATGGATAACGATGCGGCAGAAGCTTCATCAGCCCCATTATGTCGACCGCTTCCAGCGTCGTCGCCGCCACCATGTCAGCCATTGTCCTTGCCCTGCTTGCGTGCCCTGGCCATCGTGCGCAACATGGCTATCTCTCGCATCGCTTCCGCCATCGGCTGCGCCGGATAGCCGCCCCAGATCTCGCCGGCAGGAACATTGCTCATAAATCCACTTCTGGCGGCAAGCTTGGCTCCCGTGCCGATGGTCAGATGATCCGCAAGTCCGACGCCGCCGCCCATGGTGACATTGTCACCCACGACCACGGAACCGGAAATACCTGAAAGCCCGGCGACTATGCAATTGCGACCGATGCGGACGTTATGGGCGATCTGCACGAGATTGTCGATCTTGGTGCCCTGACCGATAATCGTATCCGACATGGCGCCGCGATCGACAGTGGAATTGGAGCCGATCTCGACATCGTCCTGGATGACCACCCGACCGATCTGGGGAACACGTTCCGGCCCCTTGGCGCCGCCGACGAAGCCAAAGCCATCCTGGCCGATCCTGGCCCCGCCATGGATGATGACCCGGTTGCCGATCAGCGCATATTGGATACTCGCGCCCGGGCCAACATAGCCGTTACGTCCGATCTGGCAGGACTGCCCGATGACGGCATTGGGCGCGATCACGGTGCCGCTGCCGATCGAGACGCCCGGCCCAACGACCGCGCCGGCCTCGATGATCACGCCGGCTTCGACATGCGCGGTTGGATCGACATGGGCATGCGGCGAAACGCCGGTTTCGCCGGTCATTGGCCCTGGCGTGGCGGCCGTGGGGAACAGCAGTCGCCCGACCAGCGCGAATGCCTGCTGCGGTCGCGGGTGGATCAGCACAGCGATGCCGACCGGCGCCTTGTTGGCGAATTCGGCTGGACATAGCACCGCCGCGGCCCGCAGCGATGGCATCAGCGCGGAATTACGCCTGCCGTCCACGAAGACGAGCGCATTCGCTCCGCCCTCGCTGGCTGGTGCCAGTGCTTCGATCGAAACATCGGATTGGCCGGAATCGACAAGCACCGAGCCGGTCAGATTCGCGACTTCGGCCGCCGTATACCGGCGTGATGGCGCGAAGAACACCGGATCGGTCATTCCAGAAGCTATATCCAGCTAGGTCGGAACATTTCTCCCGGATCCGAAAAATCCGGGAGCATCGTTAGCCGCCGATCAGAAGCGGGTCGATATGCCGAAGTTGAATTCCTGCACATCGTCGGTCGCTTCCTTCTTGACCGGGATCGCATAGTCGATACGGATCGGGCCGAACGGCGAAGCCCACATCACGCCGACACCCACCGAAGCGCGCAATTTCATACCAGTAGAATCTGGATTGACCAAGCCGGATGCGAGCTTGCTGCCATAAAGCGTCGCCGCGTCCGCAAACACTGCACCACGCAGGCCGAAGCTCTCGGGAATGACCGGAAGCGGGAACTGGGCCTCGGTCGACGCGTTGAAGTAGGTCGTCCCTCCTACATGGTCGCCGCTGGTTCCGGAAGCGACCGGCCCGATGCCGCCATAGGCGAAGCCCCGGATCATGCGATCGGTGCTTTGGAAGTGGTCGAAAATGCGCAGATCGCCGCCACCGTAACTCTCAACATGACCAGCGCCACCCGAAACCAGGCCTACGAGGTCGAGTTGCTCGGAAAGCGTCTGGTAGATGCTGCCGCGCCCCGTTATTTTCACGAACTTGGCATCGCCGCCCAGGCCCGCGACCTCCACCGTCGTGTTGGCGTAGATACCCTCATGCGGGTTCTTCATGTCGTCGATGGTGTTGTAGACCAGCCCCAGGCTGACCGACGACTTGATCCAGGGGCTTTGCTCAATGCCATCCAGAACGGCCTGGGAAATGTTACAGGTGCCGCTGGGATCTCCTGGACTGGTGGGACCGCAACTGTCATCCACCGAATATTTCTCTTGCGAGATGTTGTAGGCCAGCTGGGTCGTAATGCTGTTGGTGATCGGCAGGCCGAAGCGCACGGTCGCACCCGTGGTGTCGCTGTCGTAATTGCCGTTGTATTGCCGCGTCGACTTGTAGATGTCGAAGCCGGCGGCGATGCGCCGCCCGAGGAAATACGGCTCGGTGAACGAGAGGCTGTAGTCGCGCGAATGCCTGCCGCCACCCGCCGACAGCTTTATGTACTGGCCACGGCCGAGGAAGTTGCGCTCGGTGATCGATCCTTCGACCGACGGGCCGGCCGTGTCACCGCCAGTCGAATAACCGGCGCCAACCGAGAATTCGCCCGTCGATTTCTCGACCACGTCGACCACCAGCACAACCTGGTCGGGCTGCGAACCGGGCACTGTCGAGATTTCGACTTTGTCAAAATAATTCAGGTCTTCCAGGCGCTTCTTCGCCCGCTGGATGAGTACCTGGTTGAACGCATCGCCTTCGCTGACGTCAAACTCGCGGCGAATGACATAGTCGCGCGTGCGGTCGTTGCCGCGGATTTCGATGCGCTCGATATAGGCCTTGGTTCCTTGGTCGATCGTATAAACGACCGAAATCGTATGGTTCTCGAAGTTGCGGTCGCCGCGTGGCGTCACCTGCGCAAAGGCATAGCCCGAACCGGCCACCTTCTCGGTGAGCGCTACGATGGTGTCTTCGACGTCCTTGGCGTTGTAGACATCGCCCTTGTGGGTCTCGACCACCGATTCAAGCGCCTTCGAGTCCACTTCCGGGATGGTGCTTTCGACGCTGATATCGCCGAACGTGTAACGCTCGCCTTCCTGGACGGTGATAGTAACCGTGTACTTGTTCGTCGCGCTGTCGAGTTCGCCGACAGCGGACACGACCTGGAAATCGGCATAGCCGTGATTGTAATAGAAGCGGCGCAGCAGTTCCTGGTCGGCGCGCAGCTTGTCCTCGTCATAAACGTCGTCACGCAGGATGAACGAAACCCAGGACGAGCGCTTGGTGTTGATTACGTCCGACAGGCGGCGGCTCGAATAAGCGCTATTGCCGACAAAATTGATCGCCGCGATCTGCGTGCGGTCGCCTTCGGTGATGTGGAACACCACGTTCACGCGGTTGTCGCCGAGCTCCATGACCTGCGTGGTCACGCCGGCATCGTCACGGCCGATGCGCCTGTAGGCGGCCTTGACCGCCTCGACGTCCGAATCCAGCGTCGCCTGCGAGAAGGTGCCGCGCGGCTTCAGTTGGACCGCGGCCTGGAGTGCATTGTCCTTGAGCTTCTTGTTGCCCTGGAACAGCACCTGGTTGACGACCTTGTATTCGGAAACCTTGACCACCAGTGTCGAGCCGACTTGGTTGATCCGCACGTCCGAGAATAGCCCGGTGCCGAACAGCGCCTTGACCGCGGCGTCGATGTCGGAACTCGAGAAGGCCTTGCCCGGCTTGATGGTGATGTAATTGCGAATCGTATCGGCGTCGACACGCTGGTTGCCGCTGACCTCCACCCTGCTGACGACAGCGGCTTCAGCCGCCGATGTGGCAACGAATTGCACTGCGAGCGCGCCTGGCACAACCAAAGCGGCGGACAGTGCCGCCGCTGACGCGGCGTTCAAAAACTTGGATGCTGCCTTCATCGGGCTTAATAACCTTTTCTCGTAGTCCCCACGGCGAGAAAACCGGACGTGCGGTAATTTCCCCTACCGTATTAACCGGATTTTCCCTACACGCAAGGCTTCTGGTTAATTTGTATTTACTTAACCCTGCTGCGTGGCTTTCGCGTCACTCATATCCCCGTGCATGGTAAACGGCGTCTCAACATCGACCATGCCAAAGCCAAATTTCTTCATGATTTCAGCACCCAAACAGATCGTTCCAGAATACGAAACCCATGAAGCACAAGACCAGAAGCAGACCGGCCCGATAGGCCATTTCCATCATCCGTTCCGACACCGGCCGGCGGATGACGGCCTCCACCCCGTAGAACAAGAGATGGCCTCCGTCGAGGGGGGGAATCGGCAAAAGGTTTAGAATGCCTATCCCGACGGACAGCAGCGCGACAAGCTGCACCAGCCACTCGAAACCCAGCTTGGCCGCCCTGCCGGCCATGTCGGCGATCTTGACGGGACCACCCAATTGACACTTGTCCTCGCGTCCGACGGCGAAGCGCTGCAAAAACTGGCCCGTGCGCTCGATGACATGGCCTGTTTCCTCGACTGCCGCCGCAACCGCTCCCACCGGGGTGTAGGTGATGAGACGGGGCTGGCCGAGTTCCTTGTTGTTGACGACGCCGATCACCGCAACCTTGATCTTGTTGCCGAGCGCGTCTTCCTGCTCCATCAACTTCGGGGTCGCGGTCACCGTGACTTCCTTGCCGTCGCGCAGCATGACGAAGGTGATGGTGTCGCCGGCACGGCCCGAGACCAGCCGCTGCACGTCGCCGAAGGTCTCGACCTTGCTGCCATCAACGCTGACGAATCGGTCGCCGGGCATGATGCCGGCCTTCGCCGCCGGACTGTCGGCGGTAACTTCAGCCACCATGGGCTCCGCGACATAACGGCCATAAGCGGCAAACAGCACGGCAAAGACGACGATCGTCAGCAGGAAATTGAACAGAGGCCCGGCCGCCACCGTCGCCGCGCGCTTCCAGATCGCCTGGGTGTGGAAGGCAACCTTGCGCTCCTCGTCGGTCAGTGTTTCGAGTTCTTGCGATGTCGGCTGGCTGGAGGTGGCGCTCATGTCGCCGACAAATTTGACATAGCCGCCAAGCGGTATGGCGCAAAGCTTCCAGCGCGTGCCGTGCCTGTCGTTGAAGCCTATGAGTTCGGGACCGAAGCCGATCGAAAAGGCCCTGACGCCAATGCCGCACCAGCGGCCGACAAGGTAGTGGCCCATTTCGTGGACGAACACCACCACGGTCAGCACGAAGAGAAACGGCACGAGCGTGCCGAGGAAGAAACCTTCCGTACTGAAAATCGCGTGAAGAATCCCGTTCAAGTCATGCCCTCAAAATTCTTCCGCCGTTGAGGCGTGACTGTGACATCAATCCAGGCGAATCCAAGGCGTATCCGCACCAGATCGTGAAACGACAAGGTCAAATGGGAAACAGCCCCTGCGCCGGATGATCGGCGCCCGCCGCCATCCAGCCGATGACGTATAGGGCGAGAGCCGCCGCGACAAGCCCGTCGACGCGGTCCATGACGCCGCCATGGCCTGGAATGAGCACGCCCGAATCCTTGCGTCCGTGACGCCGTTTGACCCAGGATTCGAATAGGTCGCCGGCCTGGGCGACAATCGAAAGCACGAGCGCCACCACGCCAAGCAAGGCCAGATTGCCGGCACCGGCAATAGCGGCCAGAATGAGCCCGGCGACAACACCGCCAACCGCGCCGCCAAGCGCGCCGCTGCGCGTCTTGCCGGGTGATATTGACGGCGCCAATTTCGGACCGCCGACGGCGCGCCCGACGAAATAGGCAAAAATGTCGGTCGCCCAGACGACCGCGAACAGGAACAGGATGGCGACAAGACCCGAATGATCGCCATTGCGCAGCAAGGCAAGCGACAGGCCGGACACGCTGGCATAGGCAAGGCCGCTCGCCTCCCACTGCCCGGTCTCGCGAACCAGAGCGGCAATCGCTGTCACCGCAATCAGAAACAAGACGAGGGACAGCAGCCAGAATGCGGGAAGGCCGGCAATCAAGGCGCCGATGAAAACGACAGTCAGCATCTCGGGCAGGAAGCCGAGCCGCTTGGCCCCAGCGGGCCGCGACATGCGCGTCCACTCGTAAAAGATCATCGCCGACATGACGGCACACAGCAGCCGGAAAGGCAGGCCACCCAGCCAGGTCAGGCCAAGGGCAACGATGGCAAGCACGACCGCTGAAATGACGCGGAGCTGAAGATTGCTCATCCCGCGGCCGGTCGCGATGCGACGTCTTGCGGGTCCAGTCCGCCGAAACGGCGTTCGCGGCCGGCAAATTCGCGCAGGGCTTCTGCCAGGTGTTCGCGGCTGAAGTCCGGCCAGTAGCACGGCAGGAAGACGAGCTCGCTATAGGCAGCCTGCCATAGGAGGAAGTTGGAAAGGCGAAGCTCGCCGCTGGTGCGGATGACAAGTTCGGGATCGGGGATGCCCTGTGTGTCGAGAGAGGCGGCAAAGCTGTCGGCGGTGATCGCCTCGCTGTCCAACTCACCCCGCCCGACGGCTTCGGCGAGCTTGCGCGCCGTGCGCACGATCTCATCGCGTCCGCCATAGTTGAAGGCGATGACCAGCGTCAGTGACGTGTTCCGGATTGTCAGCGATTCGGCCTCTTCGAGCAGGCCTCTTATGTCCGGCTGCAGCCCTGCCCTGTCGCCGATGATCCTGACCCGCACGCCGCTCTGGTGCAGTTCGGCCAGATCCCGGCGGATGAACAGTTTCAACAACCCCATTAGGTCACTGACTTCGGACTTTGGCCGCGACCAGTTCTCCGACGAGAAGGCATAGACGGTCAGGAATGAGATGCCGAGAGCCGGTGCCGCGCGCACCGTCTTGCGTAGCGCCTCGACGCCGGCGCGATGACCCGCGAGCCTCGGCATGCCGCGCGCCTTGGCCCAGCGTCCATTTCCATCCATGATGATCGCGACATGCGCGGGCGTTGTCATGATCTCGCTTTCGGGTCAGCCGAAGCCCAACCCTAAACCTGCATGATTTCAGCTTCCTTGTCGGAAAGCAGATGATCGATGGTGCTGATCGTTTCATCGGTAAGCTTCTGGACCTGATCCGAACGCTTGCGATGATCGTCCTCGCTGATCGCGCCGTCCTTCTCGGCCTTCTTCAGGAAGTCCATGCCGTCGCGGCGCACATGGCGTGCAGCGACGCGGGCGTTCTCGGCATAGCCATGCGAGATCTTGACCAGTTCCTTGCGGCGCTGTTCGTTGAGTTCCGGCAGCGGAATCCTGAGATTGGTGCCGTCGACGATCGGGTTGAAGCCCAGATTGGATTCACGGATGGCGCGGTCGACCGCGCCGACCATCGATTTGTCCCAGATGGACACCGAGATCATACGTGGTTCCGGCACGGTGACGTTGGCCACCTGATTGATCGGCATGGTGGTGCCGTAGGCCTGAACCTGGATGGCATCGAGCAGATTGCTGGAGGCGCGACCGGTCCGCAGCGAAGCCAGATCATGTTTGAACGCGGCGATCGCCCCATCCATGCGCCTCTTGAGGTCGTCGTACTCACCACTCATCTTAGTCTCCTCGACCCGTCTGCCGCGGGTTCACTGCTTCGGGGCAACGCCCCATGTGCGAGCCTGATTCTCGAAAAGCCGGTTTCCCTTTTTAGGGATCAGGCCCGGATCAATCATCCGCGACGACCGTGCAGCGGCCGCCGCCCCTCAGAATATCGCCGAAACCACCTTTTTCGTGGATCGAATAGACGATTATCGGAATGTTGTTTTCGCGCGCAAGTGCAATCGCAGCCGTATCCATGATGGAAAGGCCGCGCTTTATGACTTCAGCGTGACTGATGCGCTCGAAACGCGTCGCATTCGGGTCCTTTTTCGGATCTGCCGAATAGACACCATCGACCTGCGTGCCCTTGAACAGTGCATCGGCACCGATTTCGGCGGCGCGAAGTGCCGCGGCCGAATCAGTGGTGAAGAACGGATTGCCGGTGCCACCGGCGAAGATCACCACCTTGCCCTGATTCATGTAGGCGGTCGCCTGGCGCTGCGAAAAGCTCTCGCACAGCTCGGGCATGGCGATCGCGGACAGCACGACGGCGTCGACACCGATCTTGTTCAGCGACGTGCGCAGCGCCAGCGAGTTGATGACCGTGGCCAGCATGCCCATGTGATCGCCGGTGACGCGATCTCCGCCCTTGGAGGCGACGGCCACACCTCGAAAGATATTGCCGCCGCCGATGACGACACCGACCTCGATGCCCAGCGCGCGGGCCTCCGCGATGTCGGCGGCAATGCGATCCACGACCGAAACGTCGATGCCGAAATGCTGCTCGCCCATCAACGCTTCACCCGAGGCTTTCAGCAAGACACGTCGGTAGAGGGGCTTCACCGTCATCTGGTTCCTCGAAAATCTCGGCGCGGCAGGTTCCGGAGGCGAAAGGCCCTTGCTTCACCCGGCGGTTCTGTCATGGCGGGTTGATCGGATACACGAAGGGCGCAGCGATGTCACGCCGCGCCCTTGTGCAAAATTTCAGGCTTTCTGGATCAGGTGCTGCTGAGGCTGGCGGCCCGGCCCTCGACCACCACGGGCGGCGAATGGCAGAGAGGCTTGTCGCCGGTCACGACGCCTCCGGCGACCTTGACCTGGACTGTGAACCGAAGCAGAAAATGATCGCGCAGGACATGGTCACGATCCGGCTGGCGCCACCCTTTCACGCCGTGATCGTCTGTCTCCCCGCCTATATCGGGCGCTGAAACTGCGGGCCTTTATCGACATCGCGCAAGAAATCGGCCTGACATCCCTGCGGACGCCAGGCCGGAAAACCGCTTTCGGGATATGGCGGTAAGCGGCTTACTTCTTGACCGCCGCCGCGACTTCCGCCGCGAAATCCGTCTCTTCCTTTTCGATGCCTTCGCCGAGCGCGAAGCGCAGATAGGCCGTGATCTTGGCCGGGGCGCCGATTTCCTTCTCGGCATCCTTCAGCGCCTTCTCGACGGTGATGTCGGGATTGAGCACGAAGGCCTGCTTCAGGAGCACGACTTCCTCGTAGAACTTACGCAGGCGGCCTTCGACCATCTTCTCGATGATCGCCTCCGGCTTGCCCGACTGGCGCGCCTGGTCGGAGAAGATCGCCTTTTCACGTTCCACCGCGGTCGGATCGATCTGCTCTGCCGTCAGCGCCATTGGGTTGGTGGCAGCGACATGCATGGCAACCTGACGGCCAAAGGCGTTGGCGGCGTGCTCATTGCCGGTGGTCTCGATCGCGACCAGCACGCCGAGCTTGCCGAGGCCGTCGGCAACCGCGTTGTGCACATAGGTCGCCACCGCGCCATGTGGCACGGTGAGCTTGGCCGAGCGGCGGAAGCCCATGTTCTCACCGATGGTGCCGACCGCGTCCTTGATCGTGTCGGTGACCGACTTGTCCGAACCCGGATATTGGGCCGCCGCAACCGCCTCGGTCGTGCCGTAGGCAAGCGCCACCTTGGCGACGTTGGCGACGATTTCCTGGAAGGCGGCGTTGCGGGCAACGAAGTCGGTCTCGGAATTGACCTCGACGACCGCAGCCTCGCGCACCCCATTGTCGACGCCGATCAGGCCTTCGGCAGCGGTACGGCCGGCCTTCTTGTCGGCCTTGGAGATACCCTTCTTGCGCAGCCAGTCGACGGCCTCTTCCATGTTGCCGTTGGTCTCGTTCAACGCCGCCTTGCAGTCCATCATGCCCGCGCCGGTCAAGTCGCGGAGTTCTTTGACCTGTGCAGCCGAAATGCTCATTGTCGCCTCTTTGTTTTAAATGCACCGACGCACCATCGGCATTCGATGGTGCGTCTGTTTAGCGTGCCAAAATATGAGAAAGATGAAGGCCGCAACCGGCCTTCGACTATCAAGCTTTGGGAGCTTCCGACGCCGGAGCCGGATCGAGCGCCGGTTCGACCGGGGCTTCAACCGAAGCGCCGATGTCGACGCCGAGCGCGCCCTGCTGACGGGCGATGCCGTCGATCGCAGCCTTGGCGATCAGGTCGCAATAGAGCTGGATGGCGCGGGCCGCGTCGTCATTGCCGGGGATCGGGAAGTCGATCTTGTCCGGGTCGCAGTTCGAATCGATGATCGCGACGACCGGAATGCCGAGGCGCTTGGCCTCGAGAATGGCGATCGCTTCCTTGTTGGTGTCGATCACGAACATCAGGTCGGGCGTCGAGCCCATGTCCTTGATGCCGCCCAGCGCCTTGTCGAGCTTCTCGCGCTCGCGATCGAGGTTCAGGCGTTCCTTCTTGGTCAACCCTTGCGCCTCGCCGGCAAGCATCTCGTCGAGCTTGCGCAGGCGCTGGATCGAGTTCGAGATCGTCTTCCAGTTGGTCAGCATGCCGCCGAGCCAACGCGAATTGACATAGTACTGTGCCGAACGCTGCGCCGCATCGGCGACGATATCAGACGCCTGGCGCTTGGTGCCGACGAACAGCACGCGGCCGCCCTTGGCGACGGTGTCCGAAACCTGCTTAAGCGCCTGGTGCAGCAACGGCACCGTCTGCGACAGGTCGATGATGTGGATGTTGTTGCGGGCGCCATAAATGTAGGGCGCCATCTTCGGGTTCCAGCGATGGGTCTGGTGGCCGAAGTGAATGCCAGCTTCCAAAAGCTGGCGCATGCTGAAATCAGGCAGTGCCATTCTCATTTTCCTTTCCGGTTAGCCTCCACGGACACAGGCATTTTTGGACTTCAGTCCTCGAACGCCACCGGAGGTTTCAGCCGGATTTCTCCCGGGCAGACACCAAAGTCCGTGTGTGGAATGAGCGGGCATATAGAGGGGAAGCGCGACAAACGCAAGCGTTGTGGCGCGTCAGCGCTCAGCGTGCGGCAATCAGCGCTCCGGTACCGATCATGGCGCTGCCGGCGAACCTGTTCATCAGCCGCATGCGCCTCGGCGTCGTGAACCAGCCCGATGCTCGGCCCGCCAGGGCGGCATAGACCCCCATGGTAAGGACATTGACGCTGATGACAACGGCCACCACGAGCAGGCCGTCGAAAAAGGTCATCGTATCGAGGTTGAGGATCAGCGGCATGATCGAGGCGTGAAAGAGGATCGCCTTTGGATTGCCGAGCGCAATGGACGCGCCGAGCAGGAACGATCGCGACAACCTTGCTTCAGTCGCCTGCGGTTTATCCGGCTGCGCGGCTGCGGCACGCCACATCCGGATCCCGAGATAGATCAGATAGGCGGCGCCTGCATATTTCAGCAGAAGAAAGACCCATTCGAACGTCTGGGCCAGCGCCACCAGCCCGAGCAGTGCGAGGGTGACCAGCACGGCATCGCCGGCGGCGACGCCGACGCCGGCCATGAAGGCGCGACGGAAACCGCGCGACACACCATTGGTGATGACCGCGAACATCGCCGGACCTGGCGTCGCGGCGGCCAGCGTAATCGCGGCGCAATAAGCCAGGAATGCCGTTGGTGTCATGGCTTAGCCTTTCCGTTGGCCACACGCACGCGCCGGAAGATTGCGACGATCTGCTCGCGGCTGCATTCGACGGCGCCGAGCCGCACCGCGCGGTCGCGCTCGAAGCCGGTTATGTCATAATGCGGCGCCGATGTCTTGGGCGGGCCCTGGTAGGACGAGCGCTTGATGCCGAGCTCGGCGGCAAAGCGATGCAACTCGTCGGTATCATCAGCCAGGAGGTGGCACCAGAGATGACCGGCCCACTTCCAGATCGCCGCATCGACATAGACCGCCATCAAGCCCGCCGCGGCCAGCTCAATTGCGCTGCTACTTCGACACCGGGCAGGGCTTTGTCTGGTCGAACAGCGACAGGTTGACCAGTTTGCCGGTCATCGAGAAATCGCCATAGTCCATGACGAGATCCCGGGTGATGCCGTTTTCGTGCAGCTTGAAGCTGATCCGGTATTCCGGCACCTCTTCGCCGTTCTGGGCGCTGTCGTCGAAATAGGCGATGTCGACCGGCCAGTATTTGTCGGTGGCGAGCTTCGCCAGCGCCGGCGCCTCGGGATCGGCCTTGTCGGCGTCGGTCTTCTTGCCGACGACGACGGTGGTCGTCATCACCTTGTTGGCATCTTCCGAACCGTCGAACAGGTTTGTCTGGTAGAAGTTTTCGCCCTTCTCGGCCTTGCCGATCAGTTCGACCAGATGCTGGGTCGGAAACTGGGTGGTGGCTAGCTCCAGGCTGTTCTTCTCGGGCTTGTCGATAACGACTTTCAACCCCTTGGCATTTTTCGTGGCCATACCCTTGACCTCCTTGTCGAGATTCTGGTCGACAAAGGATTTGGTCACGAACGAAAAGGTCTTGCCTTCGGCGTCCTCGAACGTCGTCGTCTGCTGGTCGGTCAGTCTGGTGTTGTCGTTGGTGACGATCTGGGTGACGAAACGGAATTTAACCGTATAGCCTTCGCAAGCCGAACCGTTGAATTCATAGACCATGCGCCCGGATATGCCTGTAATGCCGGAGCGGTCTGAGGCCTTGTTGAGGGTAAGGTCGTACACGGCGCGGTGCGCCTGCAACGCCGGCACGGCAAAGGCGGGGCCCATCGAGAAGACCGCCGACAAAAAAACGGCGTTGAATGCGAGGCGCGTTGCGCGCATGAGGTACTCCGATCGTCGCGGCTGGTGGCAGGCCGCAGGGAAAGATGGTCCAGCTTAAAAAAAGTCGTGGCGGAAGCGAGGCAAAAATAGCAATTTCGGCCCGGCCAGCGCGGCGCCTTCCAGCAATAGGGAAAAGCAATGAGTGAAACAATCGAAAAGCGGCTAAGCGATCTCGGCGTGACGCTTCCTGTCGCGGCCGCGCCCGCGGCCAACTACGTGCCCTATTGCAGGACCGGCCACCTGCTGTTCACCGCCGGACAGTTGCCGCTCAAGGACGGCAAGCTGCAGGCGACCGGGCTGCTCGGCCGCGACGTCGACACCGCTACCGGCAAGGACGCGGCAAAATACTGCGCGATCAACATTCTGGCCCAGGCCAAGGCCGCCCTCGGTGATCTTGAGAAGATCCGCAGGCTGGTGAAGATCACCGTCTTCGTCGCCTCCGCCGCTGACTTTGTCGAGCAGCATCTGGTTGCCAATGGCGCCTCCGATTTCCTGGTCGCCGCCCTTGGCGAGCGCGGCAAGCATGCCCGCTCCGCTGTCGGCACCGCCTCGCTGCCGCTTAACGCCGCGGTGGAAATCGAAGCAATCTTCGAAGTCGAGTGAGCGAAGGCCTGACATGACCGACCTCTCCTGGCTGATCGCCCGGCCCGTTGCCCATCGCGGCTTTCACGACATGAACAAGACGCGCTGGGAAAACACGCTTTCCGCCTTCGCAGCCGCGGCCGAACGTGGCTATGCCATCGAATGCGACGTGCATCTGTCGTCGGACGGCGTTCCCATCATCATCCATGATGACGACCTGAAAAGGCTGACCGGACAGGATGGCTTCGTCTGGCAACGCAGCGCGGCTGAACTGACCGCGCTCAAGGTTGGGGGCACGGCCGATCACGTGCCGACGCTGCAGGAAGCGCTCGACCTCGTCGATGGTCGCGTGCCCATTGTCGTCGAACTGAAAGGGATTCCCGGTCGGGACGAAGGCCTGGTGGCGCGAGTCGGCAAGATGCTCAAGCGCTACACGGGCAAGGCGGCGATCATGTCGTTCGATCATTGGCTGATCCGCGATTTCCCAAAGCACGCGCCTGGCCTTCCCGCTGGATTGACGGCCTACGGCAGGGACCTCAAGCTGATCGAAGCGCATTTCGCCATGCTGGCGCATGAGCTCTCCTTCACGTCGTATGCCGCCGGCGACCTGCCGAACCCGTTTGTCAGTTTCGTGCGTGAAAAACTCAAAATGCCAGTTATCACCTGGACAGTGCATGATCAGCCCGCGGTCGACCTGACCTTCAAATATGCGGATCAGATGACATTCGAAGGGTTCGAACCCGACCTCGTCGAGATCGCCTGAACGAGGTGACTCAAACGTGACTTGTAGCGGCCCGGATGGAGCTTAAATAAGCCGCATGGATCAGGGCGATGACGGCGACGGGCAAACAGCGAACGCGGAGTTTTCAATCCGCATCGCCGCTGGTATCGGTGCCTTCACTTGCGATGAATGGGATGGCTTTGTCGGCACGTCGCGCAATAATGCAGAAAGCGGCTACAATCCCCTCGTTTCATTTGCTTTTTTGAGCGCGCTTGAGGATTCCGGTTGCGCTGTCAGGCGCACCGGCTGGCAAGGACATCACCTGCGGCTCGAAAATGCACAAGGCAGGCTGCTGGGCGCAGTCCCCTGCTATTTGAAATCGCACAGCCAGGGCGAATATGTGTTCGACCACGGCTGGTCGGATGCCTTCGAGCGGGCCGGCGGCCGCTATTACCCGAAACTGCAGTGCGCCGTGCCATTCACGCCCGTCACCGGCCCTCGCCTGCTGGTCAGCAAGGGCGAGGATCAGGATGCGGTGAAGGCTGGTCTTGCGGCCGGTCTCAAAATGGTGACCGACAAGCTCGGCGTGTCCTCGGCGCATGTCACCTTCGCGCAGGAGAACGACGTCGCGACGCTCGAGGCCGCGGGCTTCCTGCATCGCACCGACCAGCAGTTCCACTTCTTCAACGAAGGCTTTTCGACATATGACGACTTCCTCGCCACGCTGGCTTCGCGCAAGCGCAAGGCAATGAAGAAGGAACGGCGCGAGGCGCTTGCCGACGGTATCTCAATCGACTGGCTGACCGGCAAGGATCTGACCGAAAAGGCCTGGGACGACTTCTTTACCTTCTACATGGACACCGGCAGCCGCAAATGGGGCCGCCCCTATCTGAACCGCCAGTTCTTTTCGCTGATCGGCGAACGCATGGCGGACGACATCCTGCTGGTGATGGCCAGGCGCAACGGGCGCTACATTGCCGGAGCCATCAATTTCATCGGCTCCGACGCGCTCTACGGCCGCAACTGGGGCTGCATCGAGGATCACCCTTTCCTGCATTTCGAGGTCTGTTACCACCAGGCCATCGACTTCGCCATCGAACGCAAGCTGAAGGTGGTCGAGGCGGGCGCGCAAGGGGAGCACAAGCTGGCACGCGGCTACCGGCCGGTGACCATGCATTCGGCCCATTACATTTCGCACCCTGGCTTACGCAACGCGGTCGCCGACTACCTCAGGCGCGAAAGGCGCGAGGTGGAGCGGATGGGCGAATATCTGGAAGAGCATACCCCATTCCGCAAGGATCTCGAGGAATAGCAGGCTTTTTGGCATGCCATGCCCCGGCCATGGGTGCGTAAGCCCCTAAGGACACATGCAGGGTTTGGCGTCTGCGCCGCATTTTATTTCGATAGATCATCGCATCGCAAAAGGCGCTTCCATCGCGCACTTGTCGAATCTGGATGGTCGATCTCGCCTGATCGCCCGTCATCGTCTTGCCGCTCCCGAAGAGCTTCGCTACACGGGACGGCGAGGCACAATCTGGAGCATTCGCCATGGCTGAAACCGCCTATGACACCGACAACATCTTCGCAAAGATCCTGCGTGGAGAAATTCCCTCGCATCGCGTTTACGAAGACGATGCGGTCATGGTCTTCATGGATGTGATGCCGCAAGGACCGGGGCATACGCTGGTGGTGCCAAAGGCACCGTCGCGCAACATCCTCGACGCCGACCCGGCGACCTTCGGCCCATTGTTTGCCGTCGTGCAGAAAGTGGCGGTGGCCGTGAAAAAGGCCTTCAACGCCGACGGCGTCACCCTCATGCAGTTCAACGAGCCGGCCTCCGGACAAACCGTCTACCACCTGCATGTCCATGTGGTTCCGCGCTTCGAGGGCGTGCCGCTCAAACCGCATTCCGGACAGATGGAGAAGCCGGAAGTGCTGGCCGAGAATGCCGGCAAGATCCGTGCCGCACTCGCAAGCTGAGGCGTCTGTTCGCCGCACTCGCATGATGACTATGGCGCAATAAAAAAGCCCCGTCTCCGGGGCTTTTTTATTACTGGAGCAAGAGCTGTCAGCCCTTGCGGGGCAGCTGCGGTACAAGGCTGCGCTTGCCGCCATCCTTGCCCTTGGGCTCCGGCTTCTGCGCCACTACCTTCCTTGCGGAAGGCTTCTTGGCCACCGCCTTGCGCGGCTTCGGCGCGTCTTCCGGCTCTTCCTTCTTCGGCTTCACCGGCGCTTCGTCGGCCAGCGATTCGAGCTTCAGGCCGGTCTCGCCGGTTTCCTTCTTCTCGACGGTGACACGCACCGTGCCGCCCTTCTTCAGCTTGCCGAACAGCACCTCGTCGGCCAACGGCTTCTTGATGTGCTCCTGGATCACGCGGCCGAGCGGCCGTGCCCCCATGCGCTCGTCATAGCCCTTGTCGGCGAGCCAGGCGATCGCATCCGGCGACAGGTCGAAGGTGACGCCACGCTCGGAGAGCTGGGCTTCGAGCTGCATGACGAACTTCTGCACCACCTGATGGATGACCGGCACCGGCAGCGAGCCGAACGGGATGATCGCATCGAGGCGGTTGCGGAACTCCGGCGTGAACAACCGGTTGATCGCCTCGACATCGTCGCCTTCGCGCTTGGTCGAACCAAAACCGATCGCCGCGCGCTGCGCATCCGACGCACCCGCATTGGTGGTCATGATCAGGATCACGTTGCGGAAGTCGATCTGTTTGCCGTTGTGGTCCGTCAGCTTGCCGTGGTCCATGACCTGCAACAGGATGTTGAACAGGTCCGGATGTGCCTTTTCCACTTCGTCGAGCAGCAGCACGCAATGCGGATGCTGGTCGACACCATCGGTCAACAGACCGCCCTGGTCGAAGCCGACATAGCCGGGAGGCGCGCCGATCAGCCGGGAAACGGTGTGGCGTTCCATATATTCCGACATGTCAAAGCGGATCAGCTCCACGCCAAGCGAAGCAGCCAACTGCTTGGCGACCTCGGTCTTGCCGACGCCGGTCGGGCCCGAGAACAGATAGGAGCCGATCGGCTTTTCCGGTTCGCGCAGGCCGGCCCGCGCCAGCTTGATCGCCGAGGTCAGCGCCGTGATCGCCGTGTCCTGGCCGTAGACGACGCGCTTCAGCTCGATATCGAGGCCCTGCAGCACCTTCTCGTCGTCGGCCGAAACCGTCTTCGGCGGGATGCGCGCCATGGTGGCGATGGTGGCTTCGATCTCCTTGATGCCAATGGTCTTCTTGCGCTTGGCTTCCGGCACCAGCATCTGCGAGGCCCCGGTCTCGTCGATCACGTCGATCGCCTTGTCCGGCAGCTTGCGGTCGTTGATGTAGCGCGCCGACAGTTCCACCGAGGCCTTGATGGCTTCGCTGGTGTAGCGGACCTTGTGGAATTCCTCGAAATAGGGTTTGAGGCCCTTCATGATCTCGATGGCGTCCTCGACGGTCGGTTCGTTGACATCGATCTTCTGGAAGCGCCGCACCAAAGCGCGGTCCTTCTCGAAGAACTGGCGGAACTCCTTGTAGGTGGTCGAGCCGATGCAGCGGATCGCACCCGACGACAGGGCCGGCTTCAAAAGGTTCGACGCATCCATGGCGCCGCCCGACGTCGCGCCCGCACCGATCACGGTGTGGATCTCGTCGATGAAGAGCACCGCGCCGGGATAATCCTCGAGTTCCTTGACGACCTGCTTCAGCCGTTCCTCGAAATCGCCGCGATAGCGCGTGCCGGCCAGCAGCGTGCCCATGTCGAGCGCAAAGATGGTGGCGTTGTGCAGCACTTCGGGGACATCGCCCTCGACGATGCGCTTGGCCAGCCCCTCGGCGATCGCCGTCTTGCCGACGCCGGGATCGCCGACATAGAGCGGGTTGTTCTTCGAGCGGCGGCACAGCACCTGGATGGTACGGTTGATCTCCGACTCGCGCCCGATCAGCGGATCGATCTTGCCGGCCTTGGCCTTGTTGTTGAGGTTGACGCAATAAGCCGTCAGCGCATCCTGCTGCTGCTTCTTCTTGCCGCCTTCCTCCTGCGGCTCGGCGCCATTCTGGCCGCCCTGCTCGTCATCGGCGCCACGCGGCGAGCGCGTCTCCGATGCGCCCGGACGCTTGGCGATGCCGTGCGAGATATAGTTGACCGCGTCATAGCGGGTCATCTGCTGTTCCTGCAGGAAATAGGCGGCATGGCTCTCGCGCTCGGCGAAAATGGCGACGAGCACGTTGGCGCCCGATACCTCCTCGCGGCCCGAGGACTGCACATGGATCACAGCGCGCTGGATGACGCGCTGGAAGCCGGCCGTCGGCTTGGAATCCTCGTCGTAACCGGTGACGAGGTTGTCGAGCTCGGTGTCGATATAGGTGAGAACAGTGTGCTTCAGCTCGTCGAGATCGACGTTGCAGGCGCGCATGACGGCGGCGGCCTCCGTGTCGTCGATCAACGCGAGCAGCAGATGTTCAAGGGTTGCATATTCATGGTGCCGCTCATTGGCGAGCGTCAGCGCCTGGTGAAGCGCCTTTTCCAGGCCTTGGGAGAAAGCCGGCATGTTACCTCACTTCTTCTCCATCACGCATTGCAGCGGATGCTGATTCTGTCGGGCGAAATCCATGACCTGAGACACTTTGGTCTCGGCCACCTCGAATGTATAGACCCCGCACTCGCCCACTCCATGATTGTGAACATGAAGCATGATGCGTGTGGCGGCTTCGCGGTCCTTCTGGAAAAAACGCTCCAGCACGTGAACCACGAACTCCATCGGAGTGTAGTCGTCGTTGAGGATGAGGACCCGGTAGAGGCTGGGCTTCTTGGTCTTGGTTTTGGTGCGCGTGATGACGGCCGTCCCGCGGCCGGCCTCATTGCCGTCGCCGCCGCCGTTTTGCATCCGCGCCACTTGTTTCGTGGCAGTCAAACCGATCGTCACGTAATCCTGCCTCTTCGAATCCTCATGCGAGTTCAACATGTAGGTGTTCGATGGACGATTTTAAGCCCTTCTGGTTAGCTGACAATATGGCTAGGTGACCAAACTTGGCGGATTTTCGCAATCGTGAAGCGTGACGCGGCCCTGGACCGGAAATTGACATGAAAAAACCCGGCCGCGTTTCCGCGACCGGGTTTGTCCCAGGCCCAAAGGGCCGGAGTTAGACTGTCAGGCGAAAATTACTTCGCCTTGGCAACGATCGATTCGAACGGCTTGTAGGCTTCCTTGGCGAGTTCGGCATAGAGGTCGCCAATCTTGGTGGCCTCGGCAACGAATGCCTCGTAGGACTGCTTGGCGTAGTCGGACTGGATCTCGATCGCCTTGTCCAGCGACTTGGCCGAGAACAGCTTCTCGAAGGCGGCGCTGCCGGCTTCGAAGCTCTTCTTGGTGTATTCACCGGCCTCGGTGGCGATCGCCTGAGCGCCCTTCGACAGCGAAGCGAAGCTCTTCAATCCGGTGTCGGCAAACTCTTTGCCGTATTTGCTGAAATCTTCGTAGGTCTGGGTCATTTCCTGATTCCCTTGACGGTTGCCTGTTCATAGGACGCGCCCTGCCCGGGCGGCGTTTTGTGCAATGCACGTTATATATTGTGCGCTGCACAAAAAGTCAACATTTCGCCCGCTGGAGGCACCGCCCGAACGTCAATGGCTAAGATTCGAATAAAGAGAGCTTCAAGCCCGAAGAAAATGGTGAACGCGGCGGTTACCATAAACGGATTGGTAACGCTGCCCCGGTAGCTTGGCCGGAAGTGAGGCAGGATCCCTTTGCCGCCTCCAAAGCAACGAGAATTCAAAGGAACTACCAGTGCGTCAGGCGTTGTCGGGCATCGTTTCCAAATCCACCTCTCCCCTCAAAACGATCATGATCATCGCCATGGCGATGACGTTTGTCGTTGCCGGCGCCGCCTCGTCCTTGGCGGCGAGGTCGTCCGCCATCGTGGTCGACGCCAAGACCGGCAAGGTGCTCTATTCAGCCGATGCCAACGGCCGCCGCTACCCGGCCTCGCTCACCAAGATGATGACGCTTTATCTGACCTTCGAAGCGATGGCGGCGGGCAAGATCGGCAAGAACTCGCCAGTCGTGTTTTCCGCCAAGGCATCCGCGGAGGCGCCGACGAAGCTCGGTGTGAAGCCGGGCGGTTCGGTCACGGTCGAGACCGCCATCCTGTCGATAGTCACCAAGTCGGCCAACGACTCGGCGACAGCACTCGGCGAAATGTTGGGCGGCAACGAAACCAATTTCGCCCGCATGATGACCGCCAAGGCGCGTCAGCTCGGCATGAATGGCACCGTCTTCCGCAACGCCAACGGCCTGCCCGACCCGGGTCAGTTCACTACGGCGCGCGACATGGCCACGCTCGGCATCGCGCTCCGGGAGCATTTCCCGCAATATTACGGCTATTTCTCGCAGCGATCTTTTCTCTACGGCCGCCAGCGCATCAACGGTCACAACCGTCTGCTTGGACGCATCAAGGGCGTCGACGGCATCAAGACCGGCTATACCCGCGCCTCCGGCTTCAATCTCGTCTCGTCAGTGTCCGACGGCAACCGCCGCCTTGTCGCCGTTGTGATGGGCGGCACCTCGGGCGGCAGCCGTGACAACCAGATGGCGAGCCTGATCCATGCCTATATGCCGAGGGCCTCGACCCGTGGCGATGGTGATCTGGTTGCCAAGGCCGACAGCAACCCGGTCAAGGCAATTGCCAAAGTCCTCCTGCCCAAGCACGACGCCCCGACCCCGGACGACAAACCGGTGGCGGTGGCCAGCGCGGATGACGCCGCTGCCGAGGACGTGACGGTCGCCCAGGATGAAGACAATGCCGACAGCGCTGCCGAGGCCGAGACTCCCAAACTCGTCGTCCCGGCAAAGAAGGTGAAGACGGTCATCGTCTCCAGCCCGAAGGTCGCCACGGCACAGGTCGTGGCCGCCTATGCCGAGCCGGCCCCTGCCGTCGATCCGGTCAGCACCGCGTCGGTACCGTCAGGCTGGGCGATCCAGGTCGCCTCTTCGCCGAAACAGTCCGAAGCCCAGGCATTCCTCGACAAGACCACCAAGCAAGCGCCCAAGGTGCTGGCCGATGCTTCCGGCTTCACCGTCGCCTTCGACAAGGACGGCGAGACCTACTACCGCGCCCGTTTCGGCGGTTTCGACTCGAAGGATGCCGCCTGGAAGGCCTGCACCGCTTTGAAGAAGAAGAAGATCGCCTGCTACGCCGTCCAGCAGTAAGGCGGCGAGATATCTCCCGGAAAATTTCTGCGTCGAAGGAGAACTAGTTGTGATTGGAGAGCAAGACGTCCTTGGCTTCGTTAATCCGCGCCGCCAGGAAAGACGTGCCGCCGACATCGGGGTGCAGGCGCTGCATCAGGCGGCGGTGCGCCTTGCGGACATCCGCCGCGGCGGCCCCCGCTTCAAGACCAAGGACCTTGTAGGCCTCCTCCTTAGTCATGGCGCCCGGACCTGGCGCAACACCCAGCCCTTCGCCACCGTTCGTCTCAGTGTTTTTGCGCCAGACGGGAAATCTGCCGTCAAGATACGTCTCTAGCAGCTGGCGGCTCTCCGCATCGCCGGAGAGTTCGCGGTAGAGATGCTGCAATTCCGAAAGACCCATCGCGCCAAGCATCTTGCCGTCGTGGCGGCCGGCCAGAACCAGTCCTTCTAGGCCACCCGTATTGTGGTCGAGCTCCATCTCGAGGGCTGCCGTCCGCACCATCGAGCGTTTCCCAGGCGCCAGATTGGCATTTGGCCGGCTCGCGCGCGTGGCGCCGTACCAGGCGATCGACGCGAACAGGATGATACCGCCGATCCCTTGACGTCCGACCAGGAGCACCGCGCCACCAACCAGTGCCAGCAGGATCGGCCCAACTGTTTTCATCCCGGTTGCGAGCCGGGCCGGATTGGCCTGGAGGAAAGCCGAGGCTATGCCCAGCAGCACCAGCAGCAATGCGACCAGAACGATAATTGCGCCTAACATTTCCCACTGCCCCGCAGGTGCCCTGTCCGCCTGGACAACCGCGTGATGTCCTTCAACACTTTTTCTGCGCCGGAATCATGGCCTTCCCGCGGACAAGAATAGGGCCGCGATACGAACCGGGTCCGCCAACGCCGCAGCCTTCGTCGACTTCGACAGTTTCATCGCGCATGAATTTCAAGATGTGGCGTTGTCGCGCCGCTTGCAAGTCCAGTGCGAAGCAAGATAGAGGGCCAGAAACCAGCCCGCGACAGCGACGGGCAACGCTTCGGCTCGATGAGCTATAGCAAGCCCAGGTCGGCAAGCTCGCGCCGGAGTTTCGGCGGCATCTCGACCAAACCTGCCTTGCCTTTGCCGAGATCGGCCGGTGCGTCCGATGGCTTCAGATAGCGCCACCCCTGGAATGCCCGGCGCGGCTGCCAGTCGGTGCGCACGACTTGCTGGTCGAGAACCAGGTGACAGCGGCCGATGCCCTCATCGTCGGTAAAAGGTCGGATCTCCGTGATCAGCTGACGGCATTGGACGCTGCCCTTGATTACCCAATAGAGCGAGCCGCCGTCGGTGATCTCGGCGCCGCGCGTCGGCACCATGCGGGTCGTGTGCCAGTGTTCGGCCGCTTCGCCGGCCCGGCGCCGTTCGTCGAGGCGGAATGCAATCCATTCCTCGAGATCCTCGACGCTGTCGCAGCCGACGCATAGTTTCAGGAGATTGAGAGCCATTCCCGAAGATTTAATCCGGCGCACCAACGCGTCAACGGCCTGAACAAGTTCTCCACAGTGCCAGACGCCTGCTCAGCACTCCACGACATTGACAGCCAGGCCGCCAAGGCTGGTTTCCTTGTACTTCTCGTTCATGTCGAGGCCGGTCTGGCGCATGGTCTCGATCGCTGCGTCGAGTGGCACGAAATGGACGCCGTCGCCCTTGATCGCCAGGGATGCCGCCGTCACCGCCTTGACGGCGCCAAGCGCGTTGCGCTCGATGCACGGCACCTGCACCAGCCCGCCGACCGGATCGCAGGTCATGCCGAGATGGTGTTCGAGAGCGATCTCGGCGGCGTTCTCGACCTGCTCGGGCGTGCCGCCCATGACGGCGCACAGGCCCGCCGCGGCCATTGCCGAGGCGGAGCCCACCTCGCCCTGGCAGCCGACCTCGGCGCCGGAGATCGACGCATTGGATTTGATGATGCCGCCGACAGCGGCAGCCGTCAGCAGGAAGTCGCGGATGCTCGGCTGGTCGGCCTCGGGATGAAAATGCAGCCAGTAGCGCAGCACTGCCGGCAGCGTGCCCGCGGCCCCATTGGTGGGGGCGGTGACAACGCGGCCGCCGGCGGCATTCTCCTCGTTCACGGCCATAGCGTAAATCGACAGCCAGTCATTGGCGAGCAAGGGATTCGGCCGGTTCTGCTGCCACTGCTCCTGCAGCTTGTCGTGGAGCTGCCGGGCGCGGCGCCGCACCTTCAGCCCGCCCGGCATGACGCCGTCCTGCGACAGACCACGGTCGATGCAGCTCTTCATGGCATTCCAGATGGCGTCGAGACCGGCGTCGAGCTCTTCGCGCGACATCTGCGTTTCCTCGTTGACGCGCTTCATGTCGGCAATGGAGAGGCCGCTCCTGGCCGCCATCTTCAGCATTTCGACCGCATTCTTGAAGGGATACGGCACTTTCTTGCCTTCTGCCGGCACCGACCCCTTGGCCCTCATCCGCTGCAACTCTTCTTCCGAGACCACGAAGCCGCCGCCGATCGAATAGTAAATGCGCTTGAGCAGCAGGCGGCCGCCGGCATCGTAGGCATAGAACGCCATGCCGTTGGCGTGCCCGGTAAGCGGCGTCTTGCGGTCGAGCACCAGATCGGTGGCCGGGTCGAAACGGTAGGAGGGATGGCCGGGCGGTGAGATCAGCTTGTCGGCGGTGATCCGGCTGACGATTTCATCGGCCTGGTCGGGGTCGACCGTTTGCGGGGTCTGGCCGGCGAGGCCAAGGATGACAGCGCGGTCGCTGCCATGGCCGATGCCGGTATAGGCGAGCGAGCCATGCAGGCTGGCGCCGATGCGGGCAATTTTGGCGCCGGCGGGCCGAGGCCAGTCATCTCCCGCGACCTCGTCGAGAAACCGCCGCGCGGCCGTCATCGGCCCCATCGTATGCGAACTGGAGGGGCCGATGCCGATCTTGAACAGGTCGAAAACCGAAAGGAACACGCTGTCTCCTGAGTCACGTCGAGGACTACATATAGGAATTGTGTCGGGATGTTTCCGCTCTTTTGGCAATCGCGGCGCAGCATCTGCCGACCTTGTTTGCTCCGGCAGCGACATTGATTGCGGGAGAATCAGGGCGCGGCTATTCTGCACGTCGCGCATCGATGCGATTTTTGCGGTTGCCCAGGGGGATTTGATGCTTGTGTTGGATGCCAGGCCGAAACCGGTGCATATCGATCCCGCCCGGACAGCGGTCGTCGTCGTGGACATGCAGAACGCCTTTGCCTCGGAGGGCGGCATGTTCGACCTGGCTGGCATCGACATATCGGGCGCGGCCCCGGCCATCGACGCCAACAGGCGCCTGCTCGCGGCCGCCCGCAAATGCGGCGTGACGGTGGTCTACCTCCAGATGTCTTACAAACCCGACCTCAGCGACGCGGGAGACCCTTCCTCGCCGAACTACCAGAAGGAATTGGGCATGGTGCTGATGCGCGAGCGCCCGGAGCTTCGCGGCAGACTGTTGATCGACGGCAGCTGGGATTGGCGGATCGTCGACGCCCTGAAGCCCGAGCCGGGCGACGAGGTTATTCGCAAATCGCGCTACAGCGGTTTTTGCAACACCGGCCTGGAAACATACCTGCGTGCCCGTAAAATCCGCTATCTCCTCTTCACAGGGGTCGCCACCAACATCTGCGTCGATGCAACCGCGCGCGACGCCTACATGCTGGAGTTCTGGCCTATCCTGGTCGAGGACGCGATCAACCATTCGGGCCCGGATTTCAATCGCCAATCGACATTGTGGAATTTCGAGAACGCCTTGGGATGGGTCACCAGCACCGACAAAGTCATCAAGGCCTTGGAGATGGAAGCCACCGAACCCTTGCTGACCTGAGCCAACCAAAGCAGGTACAAGAAAGCATGGACGATTCCTCCTACCTGTCGACGGCAGACCTCGCGGCGCTCGGCTTTTTCCTCCTGGCCTGGGTGCTGCACACGCTTGCTTCCGACGGCAGGTTGGTCAGCCGCATGTCACTGACGACGGCGATGAATGCGCAGCGCGAAGCCTGGATGCGCACCATGGCCGAGCGCGAGATCCGCATCGTCGACACTGCCATCATGAGCGGCCTGCAGCAGGGAACCGCCTTCTTCGCCTCCAGTTCGCTGATCGCGCTCGGCGGCTGCTTTGCCTTGCTCGGCGCCTCCGACCGGGTTCTTGAAGTGCTAAGCAACCTGCCGCTCGGCAGCGCGCCGTCACGCTCGGCCTTTCAGATCAAGGTGCTCGGGCTGGTACTGATCCTGGCTTTTTCCTTCTTCAAATTCGGCTGGGCCTACCGGCTGTTCAACTATTGCTCGATCCTGATAGGCGCCGTGCCGATCCCGCATGGCGAAGCCTCGCGCAACCCGGTCACCGAAACGGCTGTCTGGCGCGCGACGCAGATGAACATGCTGGCCGGCAAGCATTTCAACTCGGGCCTGCGCGGCGTGTTCTTCTCGATCGGCTATCTCGGCTGGTTCGTCGATCCCGTGGTGTTCGTGCTGTCGACGCTTCTGCTGCTGGCCGTGCTCGTGCGGCGCCAGTTCTTCTCGGCGGCGCGCCGTCATTGGTCAGCCGCCCGGCGCCGGAAAGGGCTGATCGATACGGCCGGAAAGCCAATAGGCGAAAAGCCCGATCCATTCGCGGATCGCCATGGTCGTGTTCTGCAAGGAATCGGCGGCGTTGTCGCGAAACAGGCCGACGCCCTCTTTGCCAGAGGTGCGATAGTCGACCGGCCATGGGATGGTTGGAAAACCGGCTTTGTCGAACAATGCCTTGGCCCGGGGCATGTGGAAGGCGGAGGTCACCAGCAGCCAGGTCTCGCCCGGCTTCGGATCGACCAGTTTGCGGCTGAAGACCGCATTTTCATAAGTGTTGCGGGACTTGTCCTCGAGGACGAGGCGATCAGCCGAGACACCCAGCGGGCCGAGCAGGCGGGGCGCGGTGTCGGCGTCGCCCTCGCCATCAAGGAAAAGCGAGCCGTTTCCGCCTGATATAACCACTTTGGCCTGCGGGAAGCGCCGGGCCAGGATCGCGGTCTCGACCATGCGATCGCCGCTGGTGCTCAATTCGTAGCCACCGCGCACGAGGTTGATGGCGCCCTCGAAGCCGCCGCCGAGCACGACGATGCCGTCCACCTTCTCCGGTAGCGGCGGCCGTGGAAAGCGTTCCTCCAGCGGATTGAGCATCATGGCGCCAAGCGAGGTCCAGGCCGACAGGGCGAGGATCAGGAAGGCGAGCACGCTGCTGGTGCCCGTAAGCCGCCGGTGGTCGAAAAGCGCTGCCAGCAAGCCTGCCAGCAGTAGCAAGATGGCAAGGTTGAGCGGCTGAATGAAGAACCAGAATATCTTGGAAAGATAGAAGAACATCGCTCACCTCATCACAGCGCCGCGCGTGCCTGGACGCGCAAAGGACGCTGTAAAACTTTGATTCTGCGCATGATCCTTTCCGAAATCGATTCCGGTATTCGGGGCCATGCGCTAGTCGAGCGATACCCTTACCACCACTTCTCCGGCTGGAATGTGCCGGCCGCCTGTTCGATGACAGCCGCCGTCTGGAACAGCGTTTCTTCCTCGAACGGCCTGCCGATCAGCTGCAGGCCGAGCGGCAGCCCCTTGGGGTCGAGACCGGCGGGCACGGCGATGCCCGGCAGGCCGGCCATGTTCACGGTGACCGTGAAAATGTCGTTGAGATACATCTTGACCGGATCGGATGCCATATCCTCGTCGGCGATGCCGAAGGCGGCGGACGGTGTCGCAGGCGTCAGGATGACATCGACACCGGCGGCGAAGACGTTTTCGAAGTCGCGCTTGATCAGGTTGCGCACCTTCTGCGCCTGCAGATAGTAAGCGTCGTAATAGCCTGCCGAGAGCACATAAGTGCCGATCATGATGCGGCGCTTGACCTCGCGGCCGAAGCCCGCGGCGCGGGTCTTCTCATACATTTCGACGATGTCCTTGCCCGGCACGCGCAGCCCATAGCGGACGCCGTCATAGCGCGCCAGGTTGGACGACGCCTCTGCGGGCGCCACGATATAGTAAGCCGGCAGCGCATATTTGGTATGCGGCAGGGAAATGTCGACGATCTCGGCGCCGGCCTCTTTAAGCCAGGCAATGCCCTTCTGCCACAGCGCCTCGATTTCTTCGGGCATGCCATCGACGCGATATTCCTTGGGGATGCCGACCTTCATGCCCTTGATCGGCTTGCCGATCGCCGCCTCGTAGTCCGGCACCGGCCGGTCGACGGAAGTGGTGTCCTTTGGATCGACGGAGGCCATCGACTTGAGCAGGATCGCGGCGTCGCGCACGTCACGGGCGATCGGGCCGGCCTGGTCGAGCGAAGAAGCGAAGGCGACGATGCCCCAGCGCGAGCAGCGGCCATAGGTCGGCTTGATGCCGACCGTACCGGTGAAGGCGGCCGGCTGGCGGATCGAGCCGCCGGTATCCGTCGCCGTGGCGCCGGCACACAGGAAGGCAGAGACGGCGGTCGCCGAACCGCCGGAAGAACCGCCCGGCACCAGCTGCGTATTGTCCAGGCTGCGCTGGGTTTTCGTGCCACCGGCCGATACGAAACCGCCATCGCCCTGATGCGTCGTCGGCATCACCACCGTGTCGAGGCGCGAACGCCGCCACGGATTGATGACCGGGCCATAATAGGAGGTCTCGTTGGACGAGCCCATGGCGAACTCATCCATGTTGAGCTTGCCGAGCATCACCGCGCCGTCGGCCCAAAGATTTGCCGTGACGGTCGATTCGTAGCGCGGCTTGAAGCCGTCGAGCACGTGGCTGCAGGCCTGGGTGTGGACACCCTTGGTGCCGAACAGGTCCTTGATCCCCAACGGAATGCCTTCCAGCGCTCCGCCCTCGCCCTTGACCAGCCTGGCATCGGACGCCTTGGCCATGTCGCGCGCCTTGTCGCCGGTGACCGCGACATAGGCATTGAGCGCCGGATTGGCGCGATCGATCGCGGAGAGATAAGCCTCGGTGATCTCGGTCGCGGTGATTTCCTTGCCGCGCAGTTTGGCGCGGGCCTGCGAAATCGTCAGTCGGGTCAGGTCGCTCATCAAAGGCTCTTTTCGTAAAACACCGACCACTCGGAATCGGGATAATCCAGCACCGGGCCGCAGCGCGAAAACCCGGCACGCTCGTACACGGTCCATGCGGCGGGATGGCGGTCGCCCGTCTCCAGCACCAGCCGCTTCAGCCCTTCATCGCGCGCCAGCGCCTCGACCCGCTCGACGATCCTGGCGCCGATCTTCTGGCCGCGATGCGAAGGCCGCGTATACATGCGCTTGACTTCACCAATGCCGTCACCATGGCGTTTCAGCGCACCGCAACCAATGGCGACGCCCCTATCGCGGGCGATGAAAACGGTCGTGTCCTGGCCTGCCATCTGCTCGACCGTCAGGTGGTAGCAATGCTCCGGCGGCGTCAATTCGAGCAGGGTTTCGTTGAGTTCCCTGACCAGGCCGCGCACGTCGTCCTGCAACGGCGTCTCGATGGCGATCTCGATTGCCATCGGCGCGTTACTCCACGACCTTCGGCACGAGGAAGAAGTTTTCTTCGGCCGCCGGTGCGTTGGCGACGATGTCGGCCGCCTTGTTGCCGTCGGTGACGACATCCCTGCGCTTCTTCATCTCCATCGGTGTCACCGAGGTCATCGGTTCGACACCGGAAACATCGACCTCGTTCAGCTGCTCGACGAAGCCCAGTATGGCGTTCAATTCGCCGGTCATGCGTTCGGCATCTTCCTCGCTCACCGCGATGCGGGCGAGATGCGCGACGCGCTTCACTGTCTTGAGATCAACGGACATGTATTTGCCTATTTGCCTCGGGGAAAACCAGTCCGGGCTATAGCGGCGCGGCACGCGGTGCGCAACATGCATCATGCGAAGCGTGGGCCGGCGTACTCCGAAGCCGTTTAGCTCTGCCGGTACCCGGTATCGTGATGGACCGAGATGGTCAGCCGCGCATCAGGGAGCGGCTGCAAGGATAGCCGGCAGCGGAGGATGGCGATACATAAAAAGCCTCCGCTGACGATCTCCAGCTGCCATTACGCGCCGACTGTTTCTAGATCGTAATCGTCTCGCCGATCTTCGGCAAAGCGACCTTGACGCCGGATCCTTCCAGGCCGGTCTCGAATTTCTCGGCGGTCGGATCGATCATAGGAAAGGTGCCGAAGTGGCAAGGGACGACCGTCTCGAACTTGAAGAAGCGGCGGCAGGCAAGCGCCGCCACCGCGCCGCCCATGGTGAAACGGTCGCCGACCGGCACGATGCCGATCTTCGGCTCATGCAACTCGTTGATCAGCGCCATGTCGGAAAAGATGTCGGTATCGCCCATATGATACAGCGTGCTGTCTTCCGGGAAATGCAGAACCAGCCCGCCGGGGTTGCCGAGATAGACGTTCTTGCCGCCCTCTTCGCCAAACGAGGACGAGTGCAGCGCCTGGACGAAAGTGGTGGTGAAGCCGCCGCAATCGACCGTGCCGCCGATGTTGCCGGGATTGATCTTCTTGTCGCTGACGCCCTTCCCGACGAGATACATGCAGATCTCGAAATTGGCGACCAACTGGGCGCCGCTCTTGCCGAGAACTTCCAGCGCGCCGCTGATGTGGTCGCTGTGCCCGTGCGTCAAAAGGACATGCGTGATCCCCTCCGCCGGCCCTTCCCAGCCGCCCGTCCAGGACGGGTTGCCGACCAGATAGGGGTCGATGAGGATCTTGGCGTCGCCGGTTTCGATGCGAAAGGCCGAGTGGCCGTACCAGGTCAGTTTCATGGATGCATTCCTCGATTTTTGCCGGCCCACAGGATAGAACGCCGATAGCCCCGAGATCAAAGGGTATAGTGTGCCTTGCATCCGCAAGAGCGCGCGCGGCTGAAAAAGACGAGGGAAACCGTTGGCTATCATCACGATTGAGCAATTGCCGGCATGGCTCGCCGATGGCAGGACGCTGGCAGGGCTCGATCTCGGCGACAAGACGATCGGCGTCGCGGTTTCCGACCGGGGTTTCTCCTTCGCTCACCCACGTCCGGTCATCAATCGGAGGAAATTCTCGCTCGATGCCGCGGCCTTGCTGGCTTTGCTGAAGAAGGAGAACGTCGGCGCGGTGGCGATCGGACTGCCGATCAACATGGATGGGTCCGAAGGCCCGCGCGCACAGAAATCGCGCGCCTTCGTGCGCAACATGGCGCAATTGAGCGACCTGCCATTCGTGTTCTGGGATGAGCGACTGTCGACGGTCGCGGCCGAAAGGACGCTGATCGAAATGGATTTCTCGCGCGCCAAACGCGCCGGCAAGATCGATTCGGCCGCGGCGGCCTTTATTCTGCAGGGAGTTCTGGACCGGCTCCAGTCACTCGATGCAGCCGCTCGAACGGAGCCTGACCCGCCGTCCGCCCCTTGATCCAGCCCCAGATTTCGCGGCGGCGGCGGAACGCCCACAGCGCCATCAGCAGAAGCCCGTCGAAGATGCACGTCTTCGCCACCATTCCGGGGATGATCGACGGGTCGATGCCCAGCATCTGACCGTAGAGCTGGAAGAAGAAGTCGTGCGTCTGCCGGCTGAACATGACGTAGCCGAAATTGATGTCGTTGGCCGACAGATAGAACCAGCCCCAGAAAATCGCCATCGGGCCCGCCCACATCGCGAAGATGTAGCGCATCAGCGGCCTCCCTTCGGCCCGGCCCGGCCCGAGATCAGGGACAGCAGCGAGTTATGGGCCGCCGCCTTCGCCATGCCATGCGCCGTGGCGCGGAAATCGGCATCATCCGACACCGCTGCCGAGCGCCGCTCGGCGAGCATGGCGACATACGACGCCAGGAGCGCGGCCAGTTGCACGGCCACCACCATGAAAAGACCGTTGATGCCTTGAGCTGCGCCGCCGATCAGGATCATCGACAACACGCCGGAAGCCGAGATGAAGGCTATGCGAACAACGCTGTCCGCGCCCGGGCTGGCCGTGTCGTTGATCAGCGTATCGACAAAGGCCCAGAAGAACAGCACCGACACGACCAACAATGCGATCGCCAGCGGCGCGACCACGACGACGTTCTCCAGATCGACGAAACGAGCGCTCCCAATGGTCACGCCGAGCACGCCTAGAGCCGCCGCCACACCACGGTTTCCGTCGATGCAGATCAGTGCCAACAGGGCGAAAACGATCGCCCAGTGCACGGACAAGAAAGAGGTCAATACATGTCGCATCGTGATTCCTGCTTCGACAGGAATGACAGTGGGCTTTGCGCTTCGCCGCCGCAATGGAAACCATTTGTTAAGGTTAACGGCGGCGGCCTCGGATCAGAATGCCGACTGCATCATCGAAAGCTGGATGGCACCGTCCTTGGACGGCGTTCGGTTCAGGTCAACGGCGGATAGAGCGTATCGATGATCATGCGGGCGTCGTGGCGCGAATCGAGCATGCCATAGGTGTTGCGCCACTGGCCGGCCAGGCGGGTCTCGACAAAGGCATCGGCAATCCGCCCTGCCCCCAGCCTCCGCAGTTCCGCCGCCGCCGCCGACAGCGCCAGTTGTTCCGTCAGCAGTCGGGCCGAGCCCTCGTCGGTTGCGGCGACCTGCATCGCCGCCTTCAGCACACCGATCGTGCCACGCCCGCCGGCGCCGAGGTCACGGTCGATGCCGGCCAGCACCTCCTCGAACAGGCCAGGCGCACGCCCGAGCACGCGCAGCACGTCGAGCGCCATGACATTGCCCGAGCCTTCCCAGATAGCGTTCACCGGAGCCTCGCGGTAGTAGCGGGCGAGCGGCGCTTCCTCGACATAGCCATTGCCGCCGAGGCACTCCATCGCCTCGTAGAGCAACGGTGGCGCGATCTTGCACACCCAGTATTTGACGACCGGCGTCATGGCGCGGGCAAACGCCGCCTCGCCGCGGTCGCTCGCCGCCTCGTCGAAGGAACGCGCCAGCCTGAACGACAGTGCCGTGGCGGCAGCGACATCCAACGCCATGTCAGCCAGCACGCGCTGCATCAACGGCTGTTCGATCAGATTGGCGCCGAACACCTGGCGATGGCGGACATGATGAACCGCCTCGGCCAGCCCCGCCCGCATGATCGCCGAAGACGCCACCGCGCAGTCGAGCCGCGTCAGCGTCACCATGTCCATGATCGTCTTCACGCCGGCGCCGGGTTCGCCGACCATCTCGCCGATGGCGTTGACGAACTCGACCTCGGAAGAGGCGTTGGAGCGGTTGCCGAGCTTGTCCTTGAGGCGCTGGAAGCGGAAGCCATTGCCCGTCCCGTCACCGAGAACGCGCGGCACGAGGAAGCATGACAGCCCCTCCGGCGCCTGCGCCAGCACCAGGAAGGCGTCCGACATCGGCGCTGACATGAACCATTTATGCCCGGTCAGGCGGTAGAACCCGCTGCCGACGCGCTCGGCCCTGGTCACGTTGGCGCGCACATCCGTGCCGCCCTGCTTCTCGGTCATGCCCATGCCGAGCGTCAGCCCGGTCTTCTCGACCGGCGGCTTTTGGCTCTGGTCATATTTGCGCGTCGTTACGCGCGGCGCCCATTCGCGAAACAGTTTTGGACTGGCCATCAGCGCCGCCAGCGAGGCGCTGGTCATGGTGATGGGGCAGAGGTGCCCGGTCTCGAGCTCCGCGGTCAGGTAGAAACGGGCGGCCCTCACCTGATGGCGGCGGCCGATCTCGGCGTCGCCATTTTCCCAGACCGAAGAATGCAATCCGTTCGCCACCGAGCGCCGCATCAATGCATGGTAGGCCGGATGGAATTCGACCACGTCGATGCGCCGTCCCTGGCGATCATGGGTCCTGAGTTTCGGCGTCTCGACATTGGCCAGGCGCGCCAGTTCCTGCGCTTCCTGCGTCAAGACGAAACGGCCGAGCCCATCGAGGTCCTTGCGTACCGGATCGGAAAAGCGCTCGGCAAGCTGGATCAGCAACGGATCGCCTCGCCAGGCGTTGCCGCCCGTCAGCGGCGGCGGCTGGTTCGTTACGTCGTCGGTCACGCTCTGTCCTTGTTGCCAAAGGCCACGAATCCGAGGCCGTCGGCTAGATATAACCCAAGCATCGCTGGGCGCGCGACGAAAATACCGGGGAGAACGGCACCAATCCAAAGCGGGTGCTTGCGGGCGTGAAATCCGCACCCTATAGCAGCCCCTTGAGATGACCGACGCTTCGTCCCTGCCACTCTATCCCCATCGCCATCTTCTGGGCATCAGCGATCTTTCGCCTGGAGACATCGAACTGTTGCTCGACAGGGCGGATCGGGCGGTCGCGATCTCGCGGCAGTCCGAAAAGAAGACTTCGACGCTGCGAGGCCGCACCCAGATCAATCTCTTTTACGAAGCCTCGACCCGCACGCAGTCCTCGTTCGAGCTGGCCGGCAAGCGGCTCGGCGCCGATGTCATGAACATGTCGGTGGCGAGTTCCTCGGTGAAGAAGGGCGAAACGCTCATCGACACCGCCATGACGCTGAACGCCATGCGGCCGGACATATTGATCATCCGCCACCAGTCGGCGGGTGCCGCCGCCCTTTTGGCGCAGAAGGTCGGCTGCTCGGTGGTCAATGCCGGCGACGGCGCGCATGAGCATCCGACGCAGGCGTTGCTCGACGCGTTGACCATCCGCCGCGCCAAGGGCCCGCTGTCGAAGCTGATCGTGGCGATCTGCGGCGATATCCTGCACTCGCGGGTGGCGCGCTCCAACATCATGGTGCTCAACGCGCTCGGCGCACAGGTGCGGGTCGTCGCGCCTTCGACGCTTCTGCCCTCCGGTATCGACAGAATGGGCGTGATCGTGTCGCGTTCAATGGCCGAAGGCCTCAGGGATGCCGACGTGGTGATGATGCTGCGCCTGCAGCGTGAGCGGATGGAAGGCGCCTTCGTACCGTCGACCCGCGAATATTTCCGCTATTTCGGCCTCGACGCCGAGAAACTGAAGGCCGCCAAGGACGATGCGCTTGTGATGCATCCCGGCCCGATGAACCGTGGCGTCGAGATCGCCTCGGAAATCGCCGACGGCCCGCAAAGCGTCATCCAGGAACAGGTGGAAATGGGTGTCGCCGTGCGCATGGCGGTGATGGAAGCGCTGCTCGATCCCCGTCGTAATCAAGAGGGCCGCAACCAAGAGGGCTGCGGCGCATGAGCACGACGGTCTTTGAGCGCGCCCGCATCGTCGACCCTTCGCGCGGTATGGACGAAGTGGGCTCCGTCATTGTCGACGGCAGGAAAATCGTTGCCGCCGGCAAGGCGGCGCTGAACCAGGGCGCGCCCGATGGGGCTGCGCTGATCGACTGTGCCGGCAAGGCGATCATCCCAGGCCTGGTCGATGGCCGCGTCTTCATCGGCGAACCCGGCGGCGAGCATCGCGAAACCATTGCGTCGGCAAGTGTCGCCGCGGCGGCCGGTGGCATCACCTCCATCGTCATGATGCCCGATACCGATCCCGTGATCGACAATGTGGCACTGGTCGAGTTCGTGCTGCGCACCGCCAAGGACACGGCGGTGGTCAACATCTTCCCGGCGGCGGCCATCACCAGGGGCCTTGATGGCCGCGAGATGACCGAGTTCGGCCTGCTGCGCGAAGCAGGCGCCGTCGCCTTCACCGATGGCCGCCACACCATATCGAGCGCGCTGATGATGCGCCGCGCGCTGACCTATGCGCGCGACTTCGGCGCCACGATTGTGCATGAGACGCAGGATGCAGATCTTGCCTCGTCCGGGGTGATGAATGAGGGCCTTTACGCGAGCTGGCTTGGTCTCTCCGGTATTCCTCGTGAAGCCGAATCCATTCCGCTCGAGCGCGATCTGGCGCTGGCTCGGCTGACGCGCGGCTCCTACCACGCGGCCAAGATCTCGACGGCTATGGCGGTTGGATCGGTGGCGCGAGCGAAGGCCGACGGCGCGACGGTTACATCGGGCGTGTCGATCCACAATTTGTCGCTCAATGAAAACGATGTCGGCGAATATCGTACCTTCTTCCGGCTGACGCCGCCGCTGCGCGCCGAGGAAGATCGACTGGCAATGATAGAGGCGGTAAAGGACGGTACGATCGACATCATCGTCTCCTCGCACGATCCGCAGGATGTCGACACCAAGCGCCTGCCCTTCGCCGACGCGGCAGCCGGCGCCATCGGGCTGGAGACGTTGCTTGGCGCCGCCTTGCGGCTCTACCACAATGGCGACGTGCCATTGCCGCGGCTGATCGAGACACTCTCCACCGCGCCGGCAAGGCTGTTCGGATTGCCCGGCGGCACGCTGAAGCCCGGCGCCATCGCGGACCTTGCGCTTGTCGACCTCGATGAACCCTGGATCGTCAGTGAGAGCGGGATCCGCTCGCGCTCGAAAAACACCTGCTTCGAAGGCGCGCGCCTGCAAGGCAAGGTCTTGCAAACGCTGGTCGCGGGCCGCACAGTGTTCTCGGCATAGACCGGGAACGGGCGTCGCGCCTGATCCGGTTGGGGAAATGCGGGGGAAACAATGACTTACGGCCTGATCCTGGCATTGGTATTCGGTTACCTTCTGGGGTCGATTCCCTTCGGGCTGTTGCTGACGCGAGCCGCTGGTCTTGGTGACGTGCGCAATATCGGCTCCGGCAATATCGGCGCCACCAACGTGCTGCGCACCGGCAACAAGGGCCTGGCAGCCGCGACCTTGCTGCTCGATGCGCTGAAAGGCACGACCGCAGTGCTGATAGCAGGCCATTTCGCGCCTGAAACAGCGGTCTGGGCCGGCCTTGGCGCCTTTCTCGGCCATCTCTTCCCGGCCTGGCTAGGCTTCAAGGGCGGCAAAGGCATCGCCACCTATCTCGGCGTGCTGATCGGCCTGGCCTGGCAAGTGGCGCTGATCTTCGCCGTCGCCTGGCTGGCGATGGCATACCTCTTCCGCTACTCCTCGCTGGCAGCACTGACGGCAGCTGTGATCGTGCCGATCGCTCTCTACGTCCTGAGCACACCGCGGATCGCCGCTGTTTTCGTGGTGATGAGCATCATCGTCTTCATCAAGCATCGCGCCAACATTTCACGCCTGCTTGCTGGCACAGAGGGCAAGATCGGAGCCAAGGGGTGAGCGATCCAGCCGCCGGGCCGCGCCTCAGCGACCGGCAGCGGCTGAGCTGGCTGCGGCTGATCCGCACCCAGAATGTCGGCCCTGCTTCCTTCCGGGACCTGATCAACCGCTTCGGGTCGGCCGAAGTCGCGCTTCAAATGCTGCCGGAACTGATGATTTCCGGGGGCGCCAACCGGATGGTCCGCATCCCTTCCGTTGCCGAGGCAGAAGCCGAACTGGAAGCAGCCCGGCGCAATGGTGCACGCTTTGTCGGCATCGGTGAGGCCGATTACCCCCCGCTGTTGCGCAGCATGGACCATCCGCCACCGCTGCTGGCGGTCAAGGGCAATGCCGCCGTGTTCCGGTTGCCGGGCGTAGCCATCGTCGGCGCGCGCAACGCATCGCTGGCTGGCATCAAGATGGCGCGCATGCTGGCGGCCGATCTTGGGCGCGATGGATATGGGATCATCTCCGGCCTGGCACGCGGCATCGACACAGCGGCACATCAGGGCAGCCTGTCGACCGGCACGATCGGTGTGCTGGCTGGAGGCCTTGACCTGCCCTACCCGCCCGAAAATGCCGGCCTGTGCGAGGAAATCGCCGAACATGGGGCGGTCATCTCCGAGATGCCATTCGGCTGGCAGCCGCGTGCGCAGGATTTTCCGCGCCGCAATCGTCTCGTCGCGGGTGCCGCCCTTGGGCTGGTGGTGATCGAGGCGGCGCAGCGGTCGGGATCCCTGATCAGCGCCAGGCTTGCCGGCGAAATGGGCCGCCTGGTCTTTGCCGTGCCGGGCTCCCCGCTCGATCCGCGTGCTGCCGGCACCAACGGCCTGCTCAAGGACGGCGCCACGCTGGTCACCGAAGCATCGGATGTTTCCAGGGCAATCGCGCCGTTGACCGGCATGCAGGCACCTGACGTGTCGCCGTTTGAGGACCCGCCCGATTTCTCGGCCACACCGCCGCCCGGCGAGAGCGACCGCACAGAGGTAGTCGAGGCGCTCGGCCCGACGCCGGTGTCGATCGACGAAATCATCCGCCACACCGGCCTGCACCCGGCCCAGGTTTTCATGGTGCTTCTGGAACTCGATCTCGCCGGCCGGCTCGAACGTCATGCGGGCGGCCATGTTTCGCTGGTTTTTGGGAAAGACTGAAGCCGTCCTTCAGTGGCGTTTGGTCCCTTCGTCTGGAGTTTCCGCGTAGTCCTGTGTATTGGCGCCAAAGAGATCCTTTTCGACAATCTTGCGCCAGACCATATCTGCATTCGCCGGGCGAGACGGATCGAGCCCTGACTCGGTCTGCTGCGCGTTCTGGCGCGGGCGCCGGCGCAGCCAAGTAGGCATGATCTCCCGAATGAGGCTTGCGAGTTGGGTCATTGCCGGCTCCTTCGGTTCATGAGATGGTCAGGCGGTAAGTCTCTTCGCATTACTCCGGCTCACGGCGTCCAGCCAGGCGAGTGCCTCGTCGACATTGGCAAGCGTATGGTGCGCGGCTGTCGGTGCGCGCGGTCTGATACGTACCGAGACCCCATCCATTTCGTTGATGACGTCGAACCCGTTCTCATCGGACGTATCGTCGCCAAGAAACACCGGGCATCGTTCCCTGAAAGCCGGTTCCGCCATGAAGCGCCTGATCGCCGCTCCTTTGGCAGCCTCAAGCGGCATCAGCTCGACCCCTGCATTGCCAGCCAGCACCCGATATCCCGGGGGCAACCTGTTCAACGCCCGTTCGACCAACTGTGTCGCACGCTGAAGCAAGTGTGGCGCCGCACGCGTATGAATGGCCAGGATCGGTCCCTTGCGTTCGATATAGACATCAGCGCTGGCCAGTTCCGCCTCGATTTCCCCGGCAAGTGCTGCAATGTCGGCCGGCTCGCCCGCCGCCTCGACCGGACCATCACGAGCGAGCCTGTGCTCGAGACCATAAAGCCCGGCGGCGCGCAGTCGAAGGGGCTGGAAGAGATGGTCGACAGCGGCAATCGACCGTCCCGTGATAAACGCCAACGCTCCGTCCAATTGCGCTTCAAGTCTTGCCAACAGCATGCGCAACGCGTCATTGACAACCACTGCGTCAGGATGCGCGGCATGTTCAAGAAGCGTGCCGTCGATGTCCAGGAACAAGGCCCATGGCCCTTGGGGAACGTCAGGCGCGGGCAGGTTCGGAAGTATCGACATCACAGAGCCGCCACCCGCTTGCGGTCGAGCAACGATATCACGTTACGTGGAGCCACCGGAGCGGCACCGACGGCGCGATCGATTTCAATGCGTTTGCGCAAGCGCGCGGCGTCGAGCAGCATGCTGCCTGCCCATCGATAGACATTGTTGTCGCGAACGACCTCACGCATGCGCTGCATGCGCTGGCGCTGCTCCTCTTGCGACATGGTCAAAGCCTGAAGCAAGACGTCGCCCATCATTGCCGCGTCATAGGGATTGACGATCAGCGCCTCAAGCAACTCCTTGGAAGCTCCAGCGAACATACTGAGCAGCAGGACACCCTGTTCGTCGTCACGCGCCGCGACAAATTCCTTGGCGACCAGGTTCATGCCGTCATGCAGGCTCGTGACCATGCAAACATCAGCGGCGCGATAGAGCTCGTAGACCTGTTCTTGTGAGTGGTGTTCCGTCACCATCACGACGGGCGTATAACCCTCGCGACCATAGCGTTGGTTGAGATCCTCTGCCTGACGCAGGCACTCTTCATGCAACTGCTGATAAGCAGGCAAGCTTCCGCGGCTGGGCGCGGCGATCTGCAGGAACGCCACCTTGCCGATCCATTCGGGATGGAGTTTCAACAGTTCATCGAGCGCGTTGAAGCGATCAAGGATACCCTTGGTGTAGTCGAGACGTTCAACGCCCACGCACAGTCTGATATTTTCAGCCAGTCCGAATCTCTCACGAACACGCTGGCGGCATTGCGCCACGTCAGGCAATTTGCCGAGTTGCACCGGTGGCCATTCGATCGAAATCGGATAGGCGTGAACCAGGCTGATCTGGCCACCATAGGAGATGGCCGAATCCTCCCGCTCGATCCTGCTCTCGAGAAAGCGGTCGACGCTGTCGATGAAGTTGTTGCAATGGAACTGGGTGTGAAAGCCGACAATTGAACTGCCGAGCAGGCCTTCGAGAATCTTCTCGCGCCATGGGCAGATGCTGAACACCTCCGAATTCGGCCATGGAATGTGCCAGAAGGTGATGATGATCGCCTCCGGCAGGCGCTCCCGGATCATCCGCGGCAACAACGCGAAATGGTAGTCCTGGACCAGCACTATGGGCCGTCCGTTGCGGGCTTCCGCGACAACGGTGTCGGCGAATTTGCGGTTGACCGCCTCGTAGGACTCCCAATCGGAGGCGCGGAATATTGGCCGGGTGAAGGCGATATGGCACAGCGGCCAGAGGCCCTCATTGGCAAAGCCGAGATAATAGCCTTGCTGTTCTTCTTCGCTCAGCCAGACACGACGCAACGTGTAGGAAGGGTTTTCGGGCGGTACCTCGACCCTGTCATTTTTGTCGACCACGAGCGTGTCGGCCGACCCACCGCCATAGGCGATCCACGTGCCTGCACAGGCCCGGGTGATCGGCTCCAGGGCGGAGACGAGGCCGCTGGCGGGTACGACCAGTTGTATGTCCTCCCCCTTGCGGTTGTGGATATACGGCTCGCGATTTGACACGACGATCACCTGGGCATCGGGAAGCTCCGTCGCCAATATGTGACGCAGCGTTTCGGGCGACCACTGCACCAGCGCAGCGGCGGCGGACTGCCCATTCTTCGCGAATTCCGGCAATGGACCGCGAGCCGGCTCAACCGTCACGGCGGCAAGCTTCCTGCTCCTCTTCGCCCGCAACATCATGGTCGCCCGCGCGATGATCAGGATGCCGACAGCTACAAGGACAAGGAGCCACAAGGCGGACGAGGGAGCGACCAGGTACGAAGTGTTGTCGGGCATTTGAAGTCGATTACCTTTCAATGGGATGCCGCGGCGGGCCTCGTCGACTGAGTTCCGGCACCCATCGTGCGGGGGTCCAACGTCCGCAGCGCGCGATGGTTCCGATGTTTTCAGCTTCTGACCACGAGAGGCACCAGCCCCTCATGGCGATCGGCCAGGAAAGCGCCGACGCGGTCCCCTACCCGCTGAAATGTCAGATCGACAGCAACACCCGCGACCGCGAGATGGCGGACCACCAGATTGTCGATGCCGATTGGCAAGCGCGGCCGTGTCACCTGGATTTCACCGGTCCAGCCGTCGATCTGAAGGCCGAGACACGCCTGCATGAGCATGAAGGCCGAGCCTGCCGACCAGGCCTGCGGCAAGCACGCGACCGGATAAGCGATCGGCGCCTCGCCAGGTGCGCGGGTGAAACCGCAGAACAGCTCAGGCAGCCGCATGTTGAAATGGACGGCGGATTCGAATGTACCGCTCATCAGCCGCACCACGCTGTCGCGAATGCCGTATCGCGCAAGGCCTGCCGCACAGATCGCGGTGTCGTGTGGCCAGATGGAACCGTTGTGGTACGACATCGGATTGAAGAAGATCGCGTCATCCGCCAGCGTGCGCAGTCCCCAGCCGGTGTGGAATGAAGCCGACAGCAATTGGTCAGCGACGATCCGCGCGCGATCCGGGTCGGGCAGGCCGACATAAAGCAGGTGTCCGGCATTGGACGTGCGCACCTTGCAAGGCTGGCCGTCGCCGTCCAGGGCCAGCGCATAATAGCCAAGCTCCTCCACCCAGAAATGGCTTTCGACCCGCTGACGGATTTCCTGAGCACGCCTCTCCCAACCTTCGGCCTTCTCGTCTTCGCCGCGCAGCCGAGCCAGCTTCGCCAACCCCTGGAACGCCGCGAAGACGTAACCCTGGACCTCGACCAGCGCGATCGGCCCCTTCGGGATGCGACCATCGGCGTGGAAAACGGAATCGAAACTGTCCTTCCAACCCTGGTTGGCGAGGCCTGATTCCGCCGCACGGAGGTAGGTGACAAATCCTGTCGGCCGGCTCGCGGCTTCGATCCATTCGGCGGCGGCGCACAGCGACGGCCACAGGCCATCGATAAGGTCCGTGTCGCCAGTGCGGTCAGCATAGGCACAGGCAAGATGGACATAGAGCGGCGTGGTGTCGACGCCGCCATAGTAGCGGCCGAACGGCAGTTCGCTGAGCGCCGTCATCTCGCCCTTGCGCGTTTCGTGCATGATCTTGCCGGGCTGGGAGTCGCTGAAGGGCGAGGTTTCGGTTGCCTGGTGTTGCGCAAGAAAGGCGAGCACGCCGCGCGCCAGGCCGGGGTTGAGCCACAGCATTTGCAGCGCGGAGATCACCCCGTCCCTGCCAAAGGCCGTCGAGAACCATGGAATGCCGGCATAGGGATAGGGACCTGTCGCCAACTCCGTTGTGAGCAGCGCCACGTCGGCACGCGCCCGTTCGATCCAGTCGTTGAACACCCTGCCGGAGCTGTGCAGCGTTGCGCCGTGGCGACGCTTGGCGCGCATGCCGAAACGCGCGCGGGCGGCCGCAGCGCGAAACCGCTCGCGTTCGGGCGTATCCCTGGCATCGGTGCCAACCTCGACATACAGCGTCTTGCGGCTGCGCTTGGTGACGGCGATGAGGAAGTCCGCTCGTTCCGAGGTCAGTTCGTCGGGCACTTGCGAAAACGATATCGCCGATTTGCGCTCGACCTTGTCCAGCCCCTCGTAGCGAAGCATCACGGAGCTCCGGCCAACCTCGGCCGTATGTGAGGTGCCCCGCTTCGGCCGCGTCGATCCACGAACTTCGAACATGTCGCGGAAATCGGCGGCAAAGCGCAGCGAAAGCAGGATGGTGGAATGCTCCCGGCCGTAGTTCGACAGCGTCAGCCGCTCATAGAGGCGGTCCTGCCACAGCAGCCTGACGCGCTCGATGTGAATGGCGCCTTGCGCAATGGGCCGGCCACCAACGGTTTCGATCGGCAGATTGGTGAGATTGGCGGTGAACAGGACATTGTCCTGGCTGAGCGACGCACCAAGAAGGGATGTCGAACGGCCGCCGATCGCGAGGCGATATTCAGAAAGCACGCGCGTGTCATCGCGGAAGAACCCGTCGCCGACACCACGGATGTCGCCATAGGCATCGGCGACGGCAAAGCAATCGCCATGCTTGAGCGCGAAGAGCCTGTGCGGCTCCCTGGGCGCGGTTTCATCGAGTGAAGCCAGCGCTATCGCCGGATCAAGCTTGCGTTCGTCGAGTTGGATGATGGTCAAGAAGACTGTCCCCGTGTTGGGTTTCCGAACGGGTGAAGGGCCTAGGAGGCTCTGCTTTGCTGATGGCCGTCGCTCAGCCGGGAATAGGCCGCGACATAATCCCTGGCCATTCTGTCGGCTGAAAACCGCCTCTCGAAAACCGCTCTTATTCGCCGCCTGTCGAGTTGGAGGAGAGCCGGCATCGTCGCCACAGCATCTTCAATGGTTTCGACGACGAAGCCGCTGACCCCATGATCGATGATCTCGGGCATGGCGCCGCAACTCCAGGCCATCACAGGGGTACCACAGGCCATGGCCTCGATCACGGCAAGGCCGAAAGGCTCGGGCCAATCGATGGGAAACAGCAAGGCTGCCGCATTGCCAAGAAACCTGCTCTTCTGGTCCTCGCCGATCTCGCCGACATATTCGACCCGGTCGTCATCGATCATCGGTTGGACGACTTCCTCGAAATAAGCGCGATCGCCATCACCTATCTTGGCCGCGAGCTTGAGTTTCAGCCCCGTGCGGCGGGCGATCTCAATCGCCCGATCCGGCCGCTTGTCACGCGACATCCGGCCGAGAAAGGCAAGATAGGAACCATCCGATCCTGCCTCGAAATCGGGTTCATAGAGCTCGATCGGCAGCCCGTGATGGATCGTGGCCAGCCAGTTCGCGGATGCGAATCGCGCTCGCTGGCTGCGGGATATGGAAATCATCGGGAACCGCGGGAACCGATCGTAGGCTTGTGGGAGGTCGGCGTAATCCAGCCTGCCATGGGGCGTCGTCACGGTGCGCTGCGGCATGTCGCGGAAAAACGGGAAATGCAGGAAATGGCTGAGATGAAAATGAATGACGTCAAAATCGTCGGCCCGTTTGCGCACCTCGTCGAGCATCGACAAATGCGCCGCTATCTCGGATTTCAGCGGACGGGGATCGAGACGAAGCGCCCGTTCACGGCATGGCACCAGATTGGCTGAGGTCTTCGTATCGCCGCTGGCGAACAGGGTCACGCTATGGCCGAGGTCGACGAGAGCCTCGGTAAGGTAGGAGATGATACGCTCGGTGCCGCCATAGAGCCTTGGCGGCACGGATTCGTAAAGCGGTGCGACATGGGCAATCTTCATGGCCCGGCGTTCCCTCAATGAGCTGGTCATAGAGCGAAATGCTTCAGGCGCGGGATCGTTCCTGTCTTACGAGAAGATGGAGCGAATGATGGCCAATTCCCCTGTTTGATGTTCGATCAAGCTGCCCTATTTCCTGTTTGTGCTGCCGATATCGCACGCATGGCAGCCAAGGAGGCCTAGGTGCAGGAACCGAAGGATGTTGCAGCCCGACGTCTGAGCATGATCATCGAACAATATGTCGAGGCCAGAAAGCGGCGTTTTGGTTTTGTGTCGACGGACCAGGCTGCCCGAGTGATCCGTAGAATCCTGAAACCCGCTCCTTCGGACCCGGCACTCTCCGACCGCAAGCTCGACGATATGGTCGCCGCTCTCGCCGTCAAGAACGGCCTGCCCGTCTTCTTCGACCGCGGCCTCAGAGGACCGGCCGGCACCGAGGCCGACCTGAACAGAAAGGAGCCGATCATGCGAGCACCAACGGAGACGCCGGATGTTGCCGGCGCGGTGGATGCCATCCTGAGCGGTCAGACGGCCCAGCTTTCTATGAAAGCGGTGATCTCGCTGCTGCGGGAACGGACCGGCACCAAACGGTCGGACGCGGATTTGGAAGGACTGATTGCAAAGAAAGCCGCCGTTCTTCACGTTCATTTGTCGCAGAGCGGCTGAGCGGTCAATCACCTCGCGCCGCAACGGTTCATGGCGAGTCAAGGCGCAGGCATGCCTCCCCGGCGTCTTCACTACCGGTGACAGCGCCGATCAGCTTCGCGATCATCCTTCGATTTCCGTGCGGAGATCCCACAAGGGCTGGGCGAGCTAGTCCAGTTGCGCCTTCGAACGAAACGGATTCTCCGCCTTGCCTTTGCACATATCGCTCACTCTTGTTGCGAGACGGAGACTAAGGCCGTTGTCGGCGGGTCAACTGCGGCGGCGGACCGCGCCAGGGAGTACATCGCTGCCAGCAACAGCTCAAAGGCAGGCGTAAGCACGATAATCTCTTCGAAGCTCCATGCCAGGAGCGCGACCATACCGACAAATACTCCAGTCCAGAGGCTGGACGAGACGGCCGCTTTGGCAATCTCTCGCACAGCAATCCATACGTAGGCACCGTAGCCGGCAACCCCGATAAGACCAAAGTTCACGGCCAGCCACAGAATCGAATTGTGCGGGTTCCATGTGATGCTGTAGCCCATCTCGATCAGATAGACAGATCGAGGCGCGCCGACGATCGGATGCAGCCTCAGTGCATCGACGCCGGAGCGCCAATATTCGAACCTAGCCATCAAGGACGCCAAGTGAGGCATATGTGGCACGGCGTCCCTTAGGACATATAGAACAACCAGACCGACTGCGCAGAGGATCGCTGCCGACGTCGCAGCTTTCACCGGGTTCACTTTCGAGCGCAAGACATAGACGCCAGTGACAACCACTAGCATGGCTATCCCAAAGCGGGACAGGGTCAGAAACACAAGGATACCAAAGACCGCGGCGACGAGAGGAAGCCCGGAAAAAAGCGTTACCGCGAATAGAAACACCAAAAAAACGGCGATATAATTCGACAATCCAAGGAAGCTTCTGGCTCTGTTTTTCAGGTCATAGAACCCTTGATCTCCGACCTTAGGCGAGAAAGCCTCCCTGCCAGCGGGCGCAGCTACTGGTGGCGTTTGAGGGGGAGGATTTTCGGCATCGATGGATGCGGGGTCTTGCGCCAACGGCTGCACGATGATGGGGCGGGACGTGGTCCTCTCCACGTCCGCTGCATATGCAGCCTCGACATTGGCCGCGTCTTGGCCCGGCAGAAGAAACGCGCCGTTTGGAACAAACACGATCATCGTAACCATAATTGCGGCGGTCACCGCGCCGCCGGCGATCATGGACCGAAGCGCCATCCGATCAGAAATAGAGGCGCGCCTCAGCGCCACGATCGTCAAGCCTGCAAAGGCAACCGGTAGCCAGACCGCCAGATCGGATTTCCATCTGAAGGCGGGGTTACCGAGATACATGCCGAACTGGATCAGGACGACGACGACTATCACCAAGAGCGGAACGCAGGCCGGAGGGAGCCGCAAGTTGAACTGGGCGCGGCTCATGAAGAATACCGGCAATATCAACGTGCTTATCGGTAGCGTAATCTTGCCGAGCCATACGCCACCCAGGAAAATGGCGCCAACAAAGAAAGCCGCCAGCCAAACGTGAAACGTCTTGACGTTACTGTTTGTAAGACTCAATGTCGCCCCTTGGTCAAAATTGGAATAATAACCTATACGACGGGTGCTCGATATAAGACTTAAGGATCTTGACGCCGGGCGTGTGATCAGCTGGATGCCGCCGCCCTGGCAGGTGATGAGCAATCCCAGACGGTGAACTCGCGTGCCAGGCACTTGCGCGAGTTCGGTCCCCATATAGTTGCCCTGGGTATTCATAGTCGTGCTGGCGATGAGCATGTTTGGTGAGCGCGATGGGATTCGAACCCATGACCTACTGATTAAAAGTCAGTTGCTCTACCGGCTGAGCTACGCGCTCCCGCGGGCTCGAAAAGGCCGCCCCCGAAATTGCGCGGAACATAGGGAGAGTGCCGCGAGCGGTCAACCGGAAAAGACGGCTCGGCAGCCGCTTCTTCGCCCTAAATCGCGGCACCTTTGCCTGCTGGTACCGGTCGGGCGGGCAGTCCGTCAGGAGTGGGCCACGATCTTCACCCGATAGCCGCCGCCCGCCTCCCGCGGAACAAATCGCGTGCGACGTTCGTTTTCCGTCGACAGGGACGTTCGCAAAACCCTCGAGGAGAATACCATGAGCAGAGTCAAATCGGGCCTTCTTGCTGCGGCCCTCTCAGCCACACTCATTGCTGCGGAGACCGTGCCGGTCAACGCCCAGCCGGCCTATGTGCCCACGCCCGAGATCGCAACGCCGGATGTGCAGACGGTGCAATATCAGGAATGGAGGCGAAACCGTCCGTTCAATCGCAGTTTCTCGCGCAATCGCAGCTTTGCTCGCAACGGCGACATGTATTGGAACGGCCATCGCGGCTATCGTGAGTATCATCGCGGCTATCGCCGCCATGGCGACTACTGGTTCCCGCTTGCGGCCTTCGCTACCGGCGCGTTGATCACTGGCGCTATTGTCAACAGCGAGAACCACCGCGTTTACGAAGGCAATGCCCACGTGCAGTGGTGTTATGACCATTACCGGAGTTACCGCGCTTCGGACAATACCTTCCAGCCGAACAATGGTCCTCGTCGGGAGTGCCGCTCCCCCTACTGATTGGAGCTATCAAGGACGAGTCTCTTTAACCCCGCGCCGGACGGGCGCGGGGTTTCCCATGGTCTTGAGATCGTAAAAAAGGATCGAATCAGTTGGCCCAGCCGATCCTTTTGATGATTAAATAAAGTCCACCACCTTCGCCGCTTGGAGAGCGATAGGCGCCAAGGGCATTGCAAATCCGCACCATTGCTCCGGTCAGTTCCCAACCGAGCGGTTCAAGGTCGTTGTTCCCATCCGTCACATAGGCCCGGGCCAGTTCGTCTATGCCATTCTTCTCCCCGAAGGACCGAACCAGCTTTGCGTCGCCGAGGAGTTCGCCAGGCAAATTTGCGTTTGCCCAGGCCCAGAGCCAGTTGTTTGCCTTGGCGCTCGTGGTGCCCGCGATCTGGATCTCGGCAATGACCTTCACCGTTCCTTCCTCCGAGAACAGGAGCTTCCCAGTTTTCAGGTCATAGTCATAGCGCGGCCAGGTGCCGAGGCGGAAATCTTTGTGCAGGCGCTCGTTCTTGACCTTCAGCTGTTCGAAGGCCTCATCGCGCCAATCAGAATACCAATCTGGCGTCATTTCCCCCACATCCATCCGCGCAGTCCCCTTATTGCGAGCTCAGGGTCCTGCGCACGGCATCGCGCCAGCCTGCCAGTTTGGCGGATCGTGTGGCGGAGTCCATGTCCGGTTTGAATCGCCGGTCGAGCGCCCAGGTCTTGGCGAATTCCTTCGCCTTGGGCCACACGCCGGCCTTCGAGCCCGCGAGCCAGGCCGCACCCAGCGCGGTCGTCTCCAGTATGGTCGGGCGATCGACCGGCGCGTCGAGTATGTCGGCCAGGCGCTGCATCGTCCAGTCCGACGCCACCATGCCGCCATCCACGCGAAGCACCGTGGCTGCGGCGCCTTTCCAATCCTTGTGCATAGCATCCAGCAGGTCGCGGGTCTGGTAGGCGACGGATTCGAGTGCCGCGCGGGCGAATTCCGCCGGGCCAGAATTGCGCGTCAGCCCAAAAATGGCGCCGCGCGCCTCCGCGTCCCAATGCGGCGCGCCCAATCCGACGAAGGCCGGCACCAGATAGACGTTCTGCGTCGGATCGGCTTCGGCAGCCAGTTTGCCGCTCTGCTCGGCCTTGCCGATCACCTTGATGCCGTCGCGCAACCATTGCACGGCGGCCCCGGCTATGAAGATCGAGCCTTCGAGCGCATAGGTGGTGTTGCCGTTCAGCCGGTAGGCAATCGTGGTCAGCAGCCGGTTCTTTGAGCGTACCAGATCGTTGCCGGTGTTGAGCAGCGCGAAACAGCCTGTGCCATAGGTGGATTTCATCATGCCCGGCTCGAAGCAGGCTTGGCCGATGGTCGCGGCATGCTGGTCGCCGGCGACACCGAGGATTTTTATCTCCGTGCCAAACAGGCTCTTTTCCGTCACCCCATAATCGTCGGCGCAGTCCTTCACCTCAGGCAGCAAAGCGGCGGGGATACGCAGGATGGAAAGCAGTTCGTCGTCCCAAATATTCTCAGCGATGTTGTAGACCAGCGTGCGCGAGGCGTTGGTGGCGTCGGTGGCGTGGACTTTGCCGCCGGTCAGCCGCCAGATCAGGAAGCTATCGATGGTACCTGCCAGCAATTCGCCCCTCTCCGCCCGTTTCCTGGCGCCTTTCACCTTGTCCAGCATCCAGGCGATCTTTGTGCCGGAAAAATAGGGATCAAGCAGAAGCCCTGTCTTGCGGGTGAATTTCTTCTCCAGGCCCTGCTTCTTTAATTTTTGGCAGAGCGGCGCGGTGCGGCGGTCCTGCCAGACGATGGCATTGTGGATCGGCTTGCCGGTCGCCTTGTCCCAGATGACGACGGTCTCGCGTTGGTTGGTAATGCCGATGGCGGCCACATCCGAAGCCTCACAATCGGGGGCCCTCAGCGCGGCTTTCACGGTAGCCACGACACTTGCCCAGATTTCTTCCGGATCGTGCTCGACCCAACCGGACGCGGGATAGTGCTGGGTGAATTCCTGCTGCCCGCTGCCGACGACTTTCATGTCGCCGTCGAACAGAATTGCCCGGGTCGATGTCGTTCCCTGGTCGATTGCCAGCACAAAACCGCTCATTCCCGCGTCCTCCGCCTTGACACAAAGAAGGGAGACGGCAATGCGCCGCCTCCCCCAATTTCACACGGGCACGGCGCCCGCATGGATTGTCTTACTTCTGCCAGCTCTTGACCAATTCGTCATAGTTGATGGTGATCGGCTTTTCCTTCTCGTTATCGAGCTTTAGCTGCGGCGCGAGGTTGCCCTTCTTCACCGCGTCGGCGTTCCAGTAAGCAAGGTCATGCTCTTCGGCCATCTTCGGACCGATATCGCCCTGGACACCCGACTTCCCGATACGCTCCAGAACCTTCTCCTGATCGGCGCAGAGGCCATTCATTGCCTCCTGCGGCGACTTGGCTCCCGACGAGGCGTCACCGATGTTCTGCCACCAGAGCTGCGCCAGCTTCGGATAATCGGGAACGTTGGTACCAGTCGGCGTCCACTGTACGCGCGCCGGCGAACGGTAGAACTCGATCAGCCCGCCGAGCTTGGGAGCGCGTTCGGTGAAGCTCTTGTCGTGGATCGTGGAGTCGCGGATGAAGGTGAGGCCGACATGGCTCTTCTTCACATCCACGGTCTTGGAGATGACGAACTGAGCATAGAGCCAGGCGGCCTTGGCGCGGTCGGTCGGCGTCGACTTCATCAGCGTCCACGAGCCGACGTCTTGGTAGCCGAGCTTCATGCCGTCCTTCCAGTAGGAGCCGTGCGGCGACGGCGCCATGCGCCACTTCGGCGTGCCGTCGTCGTTCATGACAGGCAGGCCGGGCTTGACCATGTCGGCGGTGAAGGCGGTGTACCAGAAGATCTGCTGCGCCACGTTGCCTTGCGACGGAACCGGGCCCGATTCAGAGAAGGTCATGCCTTGCGCCTCCGGCGGCGCATAGGCCTTCAACCAGTCGAGGTATTTCTGGATCGCATAGACCGACGCCGGGCCGTTGGTATCGCCGCCCCGCGCCACGCATGAGCCGACCGGGCGAGAGTTCTCGTCCACCTTGATGCCCCATTCGTCAACCGGCAGGCCGTTCGGCAGGCCTTTGTCGCCATTGCCGGCCATCGACAGCCAGGCGTCCGTAAACCGCCAGCCGAGCGACGGATCCTTCTTGCCGTAGTCCATGTGGCCGTAGACCTTCTTGCCGCCGACGTCGCGACCGGTGAAGAATTCGGCGATGTCCTCGTAAGCCGACCAGTTGACAGGCACGCCGAGGTCATAGCCGTACTTCGCCTTGAAGTCGGCCTTGTTCTTCTCGTCGTTGAACCAGTCGTAGCGGAACCAGTAGAGGTTTGCGAACTGCTGGTCGGGAAGCTGGTAGAGCTTCTTGTCCGGCGCAGTGGTGAACTTGGTGCCGATGAAGTCGTTGACATCGAGCATCGGATCGGTGACGTCCTTGCCTTCGCCCGCCATCCAGTCAGTCAGGTTTCGCACCTGCTGGTAGCGCCAGTGGGTACCGATAAGGTCCGAATCGTTGACCCAGCCGTCATAGATGTTCTGGCCGGTCTGCATCTGGGTCTGGATCTTCTCAACGACGTCACCTTCCTGGATGACGTCGTGCGTGACCTTGATGCCGGTAATTGCGGTGAAAGCAGGCGCCAGCACCTGCGATTCGTACTGGTGTGTGGTCAAGGTTTCCGAGACGACCTTGATGTCCATGCCGGCAAACGGTTTGGCCGCATCGATGAACCACTGCATTTCCTTTTCCTGGTCGGCGCGCGAAAGCGTCGACAGATCGCCTATCTCCTTGTCGAGAAAGGTCTTTGCTTCATCCATTCCGGCATAGGCATTGCCCGCGCCGAGCAACAGGACAAGGGCAGTCGTTGACGTTAAAAATTGCCGTCGCATTGTGTCTCCTCCGAGTTTTTAAAAGGTTTCAAGTGCGATCTGGAGCGTCCGCCGACACGCGGCCGCTCCATCAGTATTCTCCCTCTATACGTAGCGGAACACGCCAACGGCGTAGAGCACGGAGAGAGCGAGAGCCCACCACAGGTTGGATCCAACGAGACCCAACCAAGCGAGATGGATAAAGGCGCTGCCAAGCAGCGAAACGAAGAGGCGATCGCCGCGCGTCGTCTCGAAGCGCAGCACGCCGACGCGCGGGTTGCCGCCCGGCGAAGCGTATTCCCAAACACCCATGCCAAACAGAAGCAGCGCGATGACGACAAAGAAGGCGGCCGTCGGCCAGGTCCATGCCATCCAGGTGAAATTGAGGTTCATGGATCAGACCCTCCCCAGGGCGAAGCCCTTGGCGATATAGTTGCGCACAAACCAGATCACGAGCGCCCCGGGGATCAGCGTCAGCACGCCGGCGGCCGCCAGCAGCCCCCAGTCCATGCCCGACGCGGACACGGTGCGTGTCATGGTCGCCGCGATCGGCTTGGCGGCAGTCGTGGTCAGCGTGCGGGCGATCAGCAGTTCGACCCACGAAAACATGAAGCAGAAGAAGCACGCGACTCCGATGCCGCTAGCTATCAGCGGCATGAATATCTTGATGAAGAAGCGCGGGAACGAATAGCCGTCGACATAGGCTGTCTCGTCGATTTCCTTCGGCACGCCCGACATGAAGCCTTCGAGGATCCACACAGCCAGCGGCACATTGAACAGGCAGTGGGCGAGAGCCACCGCAATATGGGTATCGATGAGTCCGAAGGCGGAATAGAGCTGGAAGAACGGCAGTGCGAACACCGCTGGGGGCGCCATGCGGTTGGTCAGCAGCCAGAAGAACAGATGCTTGTCGCCGAGGAAGCGGTAGCGCGAGAAGGCATAGGCCGCCGGCAGTGCCACGGTGACAGAGATCACCATGTTCATCACGACATAGGTGATCGAGTTGATGTAGCCGGAATACCAGGCCGACTGCGTGAAAATGGTGTAGTAATTATGCAGGGTCGGTTCGTGCGGATACAGCGTCAGCGAGTTGACGATCTCCGCATTGGTCTTGAAGCTCATATTAATGAGCCAGTAGATCGGCAGCAGCAGCACAAAGATGTACAGCGTCGGCACCATCCACCACCAGCGTGATTCCTCGCCGCGCCGGCGCATCCGCCTGTCCAGTTCGCTCTGCGACAGCGAACTGGCGAGCCCCTCGGAGGCGGCGGTCCCGTTCATCGCACTACGTTCGGTGCGTTCGTTGACGCCGGTCATCTCAGCGCTCCGCGTCGTAATTGGTCATCACGGTGTAGAAAACCCACGACAACAACAGGATGATGAGGAAGTAGACCAGCGACATGGCCGCTGCCGGACCGAGGTCGAACTGGCCGAGCGCCGTCTTGACCAGGTCGATCGACAGGAACGTCGTCGAATTGCCCGGGCCGCCGCCGGTAACGACGAAGGGTTCGGTGTAGATCATGAAACTGTCCATGAAGCGCAGCAGCACGGCGATCAACAGCACGCGCTGCATCTTCGGCAGTTGGATGTAGCGGAACACCGCCCAGCGAGACGCGCCGTCGATCTTGGCCGCCTGGTAAAAGGCGTCCGGAATCGAGACCAGACCGGCATAACAGAGCAGCACGACCAGACTGGTCCAGTGCCAAACGTCCATGATGATGATCGTCACCCAGGCATCGAACGGATCCTGTACGTAATTGTAGTCGATGCCGAGAGCGTTGAGGTAATAGCCCATCAGACCGATGTCGCCGCGCCCGAATACCTGCCAGATGGTACCGACCACGTTCCACGGGATCAGCAGCGGCAGCGCCATCAAGACCAGACAAACCGGCACCCCCCAGCCCTTCTTCGGCATGTTGAGCGCTATGAAGACGCCAAGCGGAACCTCGATGGCCATGATGATGAAGGAAAAAATCAGGTTGCGGGCCATCGCCTCCCAGAAGCGGTCGGAATGCAACAATTCCTCGAACCACTCCGTTCCGGCCCAGAAGAAGACGTTGTTGCCGAACGTGTCCTGCACCGAATAATTGACGACGGTCATCAGCGGGATGACGGCCGAGAACGCTACCAGCACCAGCACCGGCAGCACCAGGAACCAGGCCTTGTTGTTCCAGGTCTTTTCCATCTAAGCCCCCATCTCGACACGCCAGGAATCGGCATAGATGTTGATGCCGGCAGGATCGAACCGCACTTTGGGCTCGGCTGGAACGGTCTCGTCCTCGCCGATGACCGCCGCGATGTCGCGACCCTCCAGCTTGGCGCGCACCACCTTGTGCCGGCCAAGATCCTCGACCTTGCTGATCGAAACGGCCATGCCATCGCGGCCGAGCCTGATATATTCGGGGCGAATGCCGAGTTCGACGGCGCCGCTGCCGGCCTTCGGCACGCCAGGCAGCTCGATGCGCTGCGAGCCGAGCGTCGCCGTCCTGCCGTCGATCGCCACCGGCATGACATTCATGCCGGGCGAGCCGATGAAATAGCCCACGAAAGTATGACGCGGCCTTTCGAACAGTTCCGCCGGAGAGCCGATCTGCACGATGCCGCCATCATACATGACCACGACCTGGTCGGCGAAGGTCAGCGCCTCGGTCTGGTCGTGGGTGACATAGACCATGGTATAGCCGAAACGGCGGTGAAGTTGCTTCAACTGCGAGCGCAGCACCCATTTCATGTGCGGATCGATGACCGTCAGCGGCTCGTCGAACAGGATGGCGTTGACGTCCGAGCGGACCAGCCCGCGCCCGAGCGATATTTTCTGCTTCTGGTCGGCGGTCAGCCCTCTCGCCTTCTTCTTGGCCCAGGACGCCAGGTCGATCATTTCCAGCGTCTCGCGCACCTTGCGGTCAACGTCGGTCTCCGTCACGCCACGATTGCGCAGCGGGAACGCCAGATTGTCGTAGACGGTCATGGTGTCGTAGATGACCGGGAACTGGAACACCTGTGCGATATTGCGCTCCTGTGTCGACAGGTTGGTCACGTCCCTGCCGTTGAACAGCAACTGGCCGTGCGAGGGATGAAGCAGGCCTGAAATGATGTTGAGCAGTGTGGTCTTGCCGCAGCCGGATGGCCCAAGCAGCGCATAGGCGCCGCCATCCTCAAACGTATGATGCACTTCCCGCAGCGCGAAATCGGCGTCCGTTCGCGGGTTAGGCAGATAGGAATGCCTGACATGGTTGACGTCGATGCGCGCCATATCGCCCTCCTATGCCGCCAGCTTCGGCGCGGTCACGGCGCGGCCGTGCTGGTCGAAGACCATGATGTGACGCGGATCGATGAACACTTCGACCACCGCGTCGGTCTCGAAATCCCTGATGCCATGGGTCAGCATCACCCAGCGGGCATCGGCGAAGTCGAGATGGACGAAACTCTCGGAGCCGGTGATCTCGGTGATGATGACTTTCGCCCGCACCGGCACCGCCAAGGCATCAGGCCGTTCGAGCGACAGGTGATGCGGCTGGAAGCCGATCGTGTAATTGCCGTCGGCGATGCCCACGAGTTCCGTCGGCACCGGCAGTTTGACGCCGCCCTCCAGCAGGAAGTCGGGCCCCTTCTTGGCCAGCACGATGGTGTTGAGCGGCGGATCGGCGAATGTCCTGGCCGTCACCAGATCGATCGGCTTGCGGAAAACATCGATCGTCGGTCCGAACTGCGTGATCCGGCCTTCCGACAGCGTCGCCGTGTTGCCGCCCAGCAGCAGCGCTTCGTGCGGCTCGGTGGTGGCATAGACGAAGATGGTGCCGGCGGCGGCGAAGATCCTCGGCAGTTCAGCCCGCAATTCCTCGCGCAGCTTGTAGTCGAGATTGGCCAGCGGTTCGTCGAGCAGCACCAGGCTGGCATTCTTGACGATGGCGCGCGCCAGCGCGGTGCGCTGCTGCTGGCCGCCTGAAAGGTTGAGCGGTGTGCGGTCGAGATAGGGCGTCAGCTTGAGCAGCGCCGCGGCCTCGCGCACCTGGCTGTCGATCTTGCCCTGCTCTACGCCGGCCACCCGCAGCGGCGAGGCGATGTTCTCGTAGACGGTCATCGCCGGATAGTTGATGAACTGCTGGTAGACCATGGCGATCTTGCGCTTCTGCACCGGCGTGCCGGTGACGTCGCGGCCGTCGAACCAGACCGAACCCGTGGTCGGCACATCGAGGCCGGCCATCAGCCGCATCAGGCTGGTCTTGCCGGAAAGCGTTGGCCCGAGCAGAACGTTGAGCGAGCCGTGCTGAAGCGTCAGCGACACGTCGCGAATATGCTCGACCGCACCGACCGTCTTGGTAACGTTCCTCAATTCAAGCATGACGCCTCCTCCCAGGCTTTCTGCATCAGCTCAAAACCTCTTCATTCGGCAGCAGCGACATGTCGGCGGCTTATGCCGCGCATGAATTCATCGAGCGCTGCGACCTGCTCGCGGTTAAGGTGCAGACCGCGCTTGGTCCGGCGCCACAGCACATCCTCCGCCGTAACTGCCCATTCGTTTTCAACGAGATAGCGCACCTCGGCCTCGTAAAGGTCACCACCGAAGTTGCGGCCGAGTTCGGCATTCGACTTGGCAAGGCCGAGCAGAACCTGAGCGCGCGTTCCGTAAAGCCGGGTCAGCCGGCGGGCGAGGCGCGCATCGAGGAACGGATAGGCCGCCTTCAGCTTCGTCACCTGCGCATCGAAACCGGTGGCCGGGAAATCGCCGCCCGGCAGCGGTGCGTTGGCGGTCCATGGCTTGCCGCGTGTGCCGAGGAACCCTTCGATCTTCTCCAGCATCGATTCCGACAGCCGGCGGTAGGTGGTGATCTTGCCGCCGAAGGCATTGACGATCGGGGCGGCCCCCTCGCCGGCATCGGCCTTCAGCACATAGTCGCGCGTTGCTTCCTGCGCCTTGGACGCGCCGTCATCATAGAGCGGACGCACTGCCGAATAGGTCCAGACGATGTCGGACCGCATGACCGGTTGAGCGAAATATTCGCTGGCCGCGGCGCAGAGATAATCGATCTCTGTGTCGCTGATCCTCACGTCATGCGGATCGCCGGGATAGTCCCGGTCGGTGGTGCCGATCAGGGTGAACTCTTCCTCGTAGGGAATGGCGAAAATGATGCGGCCATCCTTGTTCTGGAAGAAATAGGCGCGCGGATCGTCGAATTTCTTGGCGATGACGATGTGGCTGCCCTGCACGAGGCGGACATTGTGCACGTCATTGAGGCCGACGACGTCGGAGAGTACGTGGTCGACCCATGGTCCGGCGGCGTTGACCAGCAGCCTGGCCCTGACCTCCTCGGTATCGCCGGTCCTGAGGTTCTCGATCTTGATCACCCACATGCCGGCTTCACGACGGGCTCCGATCACCTTCGTGCGGGTCCGGATCGTCGCGCCGCGATCGGCGGCATCGCGGGCGTTGAGCGCCACCAGGCGCGCATCATTGACCCAGCCGTCCGAATATTCGAAAGCCTTTTTGAACAATGGTTTCAGAGGTTTGGCCGCCGGATCGCTCGCCATGTCGAGTGTTCTGGTCGCTGGCAGCAATTTGCGCCCGCCAATGTGGTCGTAGAGGAACAGGCCAAGCCTGATCAGCCAGGCGGGACGCAGGCCCTTGGCATAGGGCAGCACGAAGCGCATCGGCCAGATGATGTGCGGCGCGTTCTTCCACAGAACCTCGCGCTCCATCAGCGCCTCGCGCACCAGGCGGAATTCGTAGAATTCGAGATAGCGCAGGCCGCCATGGATCAGCTTGGTCGAGCCCGAGGACGTTCCGCTGGCGAGGTCGTTCATCTCGGCGAGAAAAACCGAGAACCCGCGACCAACAGCGTCACGGGCGATGCCGCAGCCGTTGATGCCGCCGCCTATGACGAAAATGTCCCGGACCGAAGATGTGTCCACTGAGCTCCTCCACGATTTCGCATTGCACCATTTTTGGCCTTTTGCGAAACCGTGGCGGAATTATTTCGAACTGATAACGAATGTCAAACGAAATATCACGAGCCCGTGAAATGACCGTGAATGGTTTCAGCCAAGCGACGTCTCGATCAACTGAACCTCGGCCTCCTGACATATCCTACGCACCGACGGGATGTCGCAGCGGTCGGTGATGAAGGTGTTGACCTGCGACAGATGGCCGATGCGCACCGGCGCGGTGCGTTCGAACTTGGTCTGGTCGGATACCAGGATGACGTGCCTGGCATTGGCGATGATCGCCTGCGCCACCTTCACTTCGCGAAAATCGAAGTCGAGCAAGGCGCCGTCATGGTCGATGGCCGAGGCGCCGATGACGGCGTAGTCGACCTTGAACTGCCTGATGAAGTCAACCGCGGCTTCGCCGACGACCCCACCGTCCGAGCCGCGGACCACGCCACCGGCAATCACAACCTCGATCGACGGATAGATACGCATCCTGTTGGCAACATTGATATTATTGGTGATCACCATCAAGCCATCATGATCGAGCAACGCCTTGCTGACCGCCTCCGTCGTGGTCCCGATGTTGATGAAAAGCGAGGCGTTGTCGGGGATCAGTCGCGCCGCCGCGCGGCCGATCGCCTCCTTCTCGTCCGCCGCGATCTTGCGCCTGGCCTCATACTCCATGTTCTCGATGCCGGACGGGAACAACGCGCCGCCATGAATGCGCGAAAGCAGCCTCTGGTCGCACAGATCGTTGAGGTCCTTGCGAATGGTCTGCGGCGTCACGTTGAAATGCGTGGCCAGATCGTCAACCAGCACGCGGCCGTGGTCCTTGGCCATCTGGATGATCTCGGCATGACGCGGCGACAGATACATTGGACAGCTCCCATTTTCGTTTTTCTTGCTTATAGCGGAAAACGAAACCAATGAAAAGGCGCAAGCCGGCTAACGAAAATTCCTGATTATGCCAGCACCCGTGTCCGATTCGAATCCGGGTTGATCAAGCCATGCCGCGCGCGATTTCCGTGATGACAGCGAAAGCCGCATCGACATCATCGCCGGTCGCTTCGAACTGACCGACCTGGAAGCGGATCGCCACCCGTCCATCGACCCGCGTCTGCGTTAGGTAGATGCGGCCATCATCGTTGATCGCATTGACCAGCCGCAGATTGTGCTCGTCGGCATCGCCGTTCACGGCAGCCTTGTGCCGGAACGAAAACAGCGACAGCATCGGTTGGCTGACAATCTCGAAGTCAGGCTCCTTTGCCAGCCGGGCGGCAAGGCCCTCGCTCCAGGCGACATGGTTGCGGATCATGGTGCGCAGGTTTTCCAGCCCGTGGGCGCGCAGCAGGAACCACAATTTCAGGGCGCGGAAGCGCCGGCCCAGCGGCACTGACCATTCGGAATAGTTGATGATGCCGTCATGTCCGTGCGTCTTGAGATAGTCGGGCTTGATGGCCAGCGTCCTGACGTGGCTTTCGGGATCGTGCAGGAACTGGATCGAACAGTCGAACTGCGCGCCCAGCCATTTGTGCGGATTGAAGACGATCGAATCCGCACCTTCGATACCTGTCCAGAAGCGCCGGTACTCCGGACAGATCATCGCCGATCCGGCCCAGGCCGCATCGACATGGAGGTAGAGCCCATGCCGCTTGGCGATCTCGGCGACCGCGACAACGTCGTCAGTGCCACCCGTGCTGGTACCACCTACGCAAGCAATGATGCCCGCCGGCAGCAGGCCGGCTTTCCTGTCGGCGACGATCGCCGCTTCAAGAGCTGCGGTGTCCATTGCGCGAAAGCGACCTGCCACCGGGATACGGACAAGATTGTCCTCGCCGATACCGGCAACCCATATCGCGCGGTCGATCGACGTGTGCACCTGGTCGGAGGAATAGATACGCAACCGCGCCTGTCCGGCCAGTCCCTTTTTGTTGCCTTGCCAGTCCAGCGCCCGCTCGCGCATGGTCAGCACGGCGTTGAGCGTCGCCGACGAGGCGGAATCCTGGATCACGCCGGAGAACCCTTCCGGTAGGCCGAGCGCCTGGCGCATCCAGTCGACGGTCCGCGTTTCAAGCTCGGTTGCCGCCGGAGAGGTCTGCCATAGCATGCATTGCGCGGCCATCGCCGAAACCAGATACTCGGCCACCACCGAGACCGGTGCCGCGTTGGCCGGAAAGTAGGCGAAGAAGCGCGGATGCTGCCAATGCGTCATGCCGGGCACGATCTTCGCTTCGAAATCGGCGAAGATCGTGTCCATCGGCTCCGGGGCTTCGGGTGGAGAGGCCTCGATGCTCCTGAATATATCGCCCGGCGCAATCGCTGGCCGCACCGGCCGGTCGCGCAGGCTGGCGCGATAGTCGGCGCCCCAGTCGGCGGCCCGCCTCGACCAGTCGCGGAACTCTTCATTGTCCATGCTTTTCTCCCAATAGCCGGCGAGCGGGCCGGTTGCCCCAGCCGTCTCTTTAATTAACATGTTAAATACATTGGAGCAACCGGCGAGAGGCCTGGCGGCAGCACTACCCCGGAAAGTCCGGCAGGCTGGCAAAGGCTGACTTCAACGCATTCGACCAGCCTTCGGAAATGGCGCGATAATATTGGTCGTCCTGGCTGATCCGTTTCTTCAGCCCGATCTGGAAAGCATCCTTCTCCAGGAACAGAAGGTCGAGCGGCAAACCAACCGACAGGTTCGACTTCAGCGTCGAATCAAACGAGACCAGAAGCAGCTTCACGGTCTCGGCAAGGCTCATCGTCCGCTCATAGGCGCGGATGATGATCGGCTTGCCGTATTTGGTCTCGCCGATCTGGAAGAATGGAGTGTCGTCGGTCGATTCGATGAAATTGCCTTCGGGATAGATCATGAACAGCCGTGGCGGGCTGCCCTTGATCTGCCCACCCAGGATGAAAGAGGCATTGAAATAGGAATCGGCCTTCTCGCCGACAGGCGACGAATGGGCGATCACTTCCTTGACCGTGTCGCCGACCAGCCGCACCGTCTGATACATCGACGGTGTTTCGAGCAGCGTGGCATGGCGGTCCGCCACGGCCTTGGTGCGCTCCTCGAGCAGGCTGACCACGGCCTGTGTCGTCGCCAGATTGCCGGCGGACATCAGCACGATGACGCGCTCGCCCGGCTGTTCCCAGACATGCATCTTCTTGAAAGTCGAGATCGAATCCATACCGGCATTGGTGCGCGTGTCCGACATGAACACGAGCCCGCGATCGATCTTCAGGCCGACGCAATAGGTCATGGAATCTCTTCTAGAGTGGCTCGACGCAATTCCGGACGGAAAACCGCTTCACACTTTTCCTGGAATTGCTTCTGGCGGCAATCCTGAGGGATTACTGCTCCACCGTGACGGTGACCGCAAGCTGTTCTTCCGCCTGTCCCAGCCGAATTCCCGAGACCGGCGAGGCGTCACGATAATCGCGGCCGGTGGCCACCTTCACATAGCGCTCGTCGGGAGAAATACCATTGGCGGGATCGAAGGCAACCCAGCCGAGGCCCGGAACATGTGCTTCGGCCCAGGCATGGCTTGCCGCCTGCTCGACAGCCGCCTCCATCATCAGATAGCCGCTGACATAGCGGGACGGAAAACCCATGGCGCGCGCGGCGGCGGCAAAGATGTGGCTATGGTCCTGGCAAACTCCGGTTTTCAGCGCCAGGGCCTCTTCAGCGGGGGTCGCCGCATTGGTGATGCCAGGTGTATAGGCGACGCGCTCGCCGATGATGGCCATCAGCCGGTGCAGCCTTTCGATATCGGTGCCCGTGCCGACCGCTTCGGCAATACCACGGATGCCGCTGCCTATGGCGGTCAAGGGCGTCTCCTGCGCGAACAACCAGAGTGGCGCGAAGCCCTGATGCGGACCGCTGACGCCTGATGTGTCGCGCGTCACCACCTCGCCCGACGCCTCGACTGTGATGAAGTCGTGGTCGCCCTCGACGCTCAACAATCTGGTGTCGTTGCCATAGTGGTCGGTAAATCTCACCTCCTCGCGCGCGCCGTCGACCTTCAACGCCCAGGACAGCACCGTCTGTGTCTGCCCGCTTACCGGAAGCAGCCGCAGCCGCTGCAGCAGGTACTGGACCGGAGCATCGTAGCGGTATTCGGTCCGGTGAGAGATCTTCAGCCGCATGGCTATCGTCCGTTTGGATGCATGAACCTGCCCGAAAACCGGCAACCATTTTTCGCTAACGCGGTCCTTCGGTTGGGCAACATGGTCAATTAAACCTGTAGTCCTGTGCGATCTCGTCGCCGAGCCTGGTGTTGTCGCGAATGAAATTGGCCAGGAACTCGTGCAGGCCGGCATCGAAAATGTCCTTGATCGACCCGGCTCTCAGCATCGCCTGCGTTTTCTCCGCCGTCGCATGGCAGGCATGGCGTTCGCCATAGTCGTCGCCGAGGAATTTCAGATGCTCCGCCAGGAAGCGGTAGCAGAAGGTCAGCGATCGCGGCATGCGGACGTTGAGGATCAGGTAATCGGCGATATTGGTCGGCTTGTAGTCGGCGTCATAGACCCAGCGGTAGGAGCGATGCGCCGACACCGAGCGCAGGATCGATTCCCATTGGTAGTTGTCGAGTGTCGAACCGACCCAGGAGATCGACGGCAGAAGCACGTAGTATTTCACGTCGAGGATGCGCGCCGTATTGTCGGCACGCTCGACATAGGTGCCGAGCTGCGAGAAGTCGAAGATCTCGTTGCGCAGCATGGTGCCGTAGAACGAGCCGCGGATCAGCGCCGTCTCGCGCTTGATGGCGTCGAGCACGCTGGGCAGATCACGCTCGTCGATCGGTCTCGCCAGCATCCGCTTGAGCGCCATCCAGGCCTCGTTGATGCTTTCCCACGTCTCGCGCGTCAGGGCGGTGCGCACCATGCGCGCATTGTTGCGGGCCGTCTCGATCGACGCCATGGTGCTCGACGGGTTCGACGTGTCGCGCAAAAGGAAGTCGGCGACATTGGCCGCCGTGTAGTCCTGATATTTCTGTGTGAAGGCAGCATCCGAACCGGCGCTGAGCAGCACTGAGTTCCACTCTTCGGATGCGTCCTGCGTCCGGGTCAGCGCCATGCGCAAGCCGGCATCGACCAACCTTGCCATGTTTTCCGCTCGCTCGATGTAGCGGTTCATCCAGTAGAGCCCGTTGGCGGTGCGGCCGAGAAGCATGTGAAGCGGCCCCTTCGAGCTAGTGAGTAGGGAATAGTGAGTAGTCAGTAGTAAACAGTTGAATCTCCACTGGATATGGCATGCGCTGTCCCCCTCTACTACTGCCTACTGCCTAATCCCTCTCATCTCAATCATCCAGCACCCAGGTATCCTTGGTGCCGCCGCCTTGTGAGGAGTTCACGACCAGCGAACCTTCCTTCAGCGCAACCCGCGTCAGCCCGCCGGGTACGATCTGGATGCGGTCGGAGACCAGCACGTAGGGCCGGAGATCGACATGGCGCGGCGCCAACCCCTTCTCGGTCAGGATCGGACAGGTCGACAGCGCCAGTGTCGGCTGGGCGATATAGTTGGAAGGCTTCGCGGCCAGCTTCTTGGCGAAGTCCTCGCATTCCTGCTTGGTCGCTGCCGGTCCCACCAGCATGCCGTAGCCGCCGGAGCCATGGACTTCCTTGATTACCAGTTCGTGGATGTGCTCGAGCACATATTTGAGGCTGTCCGGCTCGGAACAGCGCCAGGTAGGAATGTTGCCGAGGATCGCCTTGCGGCCGGTGTAGAATTCGACGATCTCGGGCATATAGGAGTAGATCGCCTTGTCGTCGGCGATGCCGGTGCCCGGCGCATTGGCTATGGTGATGTTGCCGGCTCGGTAGACATCCATGATGCCGGGTATGCCAAGAGCCGAATCCGGCCGGAAGGTCAGCGGATCGAGGAAGGAATCGTCCACACGGCGGTAGAGCACGTCGATCTGCTTATAGCCTTCGGTCGTGCGCATCGCGACGTGGCCGTCGATAACGCGCAGGTCCTGGCCCTCGACCAGTTGAACCCCCATCTGGTCGGCGAGGAAGGCGTGCTCGAAATAGGCGGAATTGTAGCTACCGGGCGTCAGCACCGCGATGGTCGGCGCGCCCTTGGTGCTCTGGGGGCGAACCGCCGCCAGCGACTGGCGCAGCAGCTGGGGGTAATTCTCCACCGGCCGCACCTTGATCTTCTGGAACAGCTCGGGGAACAGCTGCATCATCGTCTCGCGGTTCTCCAGCATGTAGGAGACACCGGACGGCGTGCGCGCATTGTCCTCCAGAACGTAGAACTCGTCCTCGCTGATGCGTACGATATCGACGCCGATGATGTGGGTGTAGACGCCGGCCGGCGGCCGCACACCGATCATCTCCGGCAGGAAAGCCTCGTTCCTGGCGATCAGGTCCTTGGGGACACGGCCGGCGCGCAGGATCTCCTGGCGATGGTAGATATCGTCGAGGAAGGCGTTCAGCGCCTGCACGCGCTGTTCGATGCCTTGTGTCAGGCGCCGCCATTCCTGGCCGGAAATAATGCGCGGAACGATGTCGAAAGGAATGAGCCGCTCGGAGGCTTCCTGCTCGCCATAGACGGCGAAGGTGATGCCGGTTTTGCGGAAGACGCGTTCGGCGTCCTGCATCTTCTCGGTAAGCCTGGCTGGATCCTGCTCCTTCAGCCAACGGTCATAAGCCGAATACGGTCTTCTAAGTCCGGAGACCTCCGGAAGCATTTCATCGAACGCTGCCAATCGCATACTCCCCTGTGACGCCATTTCACTGGCGTCGCCGGAGAAAATCAAGCGCAATCGGTGATTTGAGGGGTGTAGCCGATCAGTATCTTGCGCTTGCCTAAATTTAAGGCAGCTGAAATATCACCTTGCTCAGGCTTTGCATGATGCCCGGGCGAATCCGCTCGGTAGCTAGAAGGCGCGAAACGTGACGACGGTGAAGGTGTCCTTGATACCCGGCAGAACCTGCACCTTTTCGTTGACGAAATGTCCGACGTCTTCCTCGTCGTCGACATAGAATTTGGCGAGCAGATCGTAATTGCCGGCGGTGGAATAGATTTCCGACGCGATCTCGGCATCGGCAAGCGCGCTGGCAACCTCATAGGATTTGCCGAGTTCGCATTTGATCTGCACGAAAAACGCCTTCATGGCTTCGTCCCGCTAAACTTCCAGGTCCAAGCGGCCCTTCTGGCAGACTGGAGGCGGCCTTTCAAGCGTTGGAATGCGCACTTAGCCGGCGCGGGCCTTCGCCACGGCCTCGCGCAGCTGCGCAACCGGCGTGCCGCGCTTGCAGGACCTGCCGCCGATCACCAGTGCCGGCGTGCCCTGCAGCAGGAAGGCGGTTGCCTGGGCGTCGTTGCGTGACAGGGCGATGTCGACCCTACGGAGCCGAGAATATCGTTAGTGCGGTCTTCGGAAAGCCCCAGCTCATTGGCCGTCAGCATCTGCCGCAGGGAAACGAATATTGGCGGACGCTGAAACCGTGGAGCGCCGTCATGCGTATGTTAGAATACCCGCCGACAGCTTTTTCAATGGCGGCTTTCGAGGACAAGGGAGACCGGTCATGCGCCGCACACTTTTCGCATTCGCCTTGGTTCCGCTGATACTCGCTTCCTCGGCGTCTGCCGGCGATGCCGATATCAAGGCGGCCCAGGCAGCCATAGATGGTCAGCTGAAAGCCTTCATCGCCAATGACGGCGCCACCGCCTACAGCTTCGCGGCCCCTAATGTGAAACAGATCTTTCCGACCGTCGACACCTTCATGAACATGGTCACCAATGGCTATGCGCCGGTACGCAAGCCACAGACCTACTCCTTCGGCAAGGTCAAGGAGACGAGCCCAGGTTCGATCGTCCAGCAGGTGCTGATCGTCGGACCCGACGGCAAGGACTATGAGGCGGTCTACACGTTGCAGCAACAGCCCGACGGCACGTTCCGGATCACCGGCTGCAGCCTGCGGGCGTCGAACTCGCTCAGCACCTGAACGGTTACAGCACCGGTATATCGCCCCTCGCCCAGCCCTCCGTGATCTCGGCCCCGCGCGTCTCGAAGCTGCCGGGCTCGATCGCCGCCCGGATGTCGTGCATCAGCTTCTGATAATAGGACAGGTTGTTCCAGGTCAGCAGCATCGCACCGAGCGCCTCCTGCGAGCGCACCAGATGATGCAGATAGGCACGCGAATAATCGCGCGCCGCCGGGCAGTCGCTTTCCTCGTCGAGCGGGCGCGGATCATCGGCGTGGCGGGCGTTGCGCAGGTTGACCTTGCCGCGCCTGGTGTAGGCAAGGCCATGGCGGCCCGCCCGCGTCGGCATCACGCAATCGAACATATCGATGCCGCGCGCCACCGATTTCAGGATATCATCCGGCGTGCCGACGCCCATGAGGTAGCGAGGCTTGTCCTGAGGCAGCTCCGGACAGGTGATGTCAAGCATTTCAAGCATTACCGCTTGGGGCTCGCCGACGGCCAGCCCGCCAACCGCATAGCCCTTCAGGTTCATCGCGCTTAGTGCCTGCGCGGACCGCACCCTGAGGGCCGCGTTGTCGCCGCCCTGTACGATGCCGAACATCGCCTTGCCGGGCTGGTCGCCGAACGCCACCTTGCAGCGCTCGGCCCAGCGCAGCGACAACTCCATGGCGCGCTCGATCTCCTTCAACTCGGCCGGCAGCGCCGTGCATTCATCGAGCTGCATCTGGATATCGGAATCGAGCAGACCTTGGATCTCGATCGAACGCTCCGGCGACATCTCGTAAGGGGCGCCGTCGATATGCGAGCGGAAGGTAACGCCTTTCTCGGTCAGTTTCCTCAGCTTCGACAGGGACATCACCTGAAAACCGCCGCTGTCGGTCAGGATCGGATGCGGCCAGCGGGCGAATTCGTGCAGACCGCCCAGCCGCGCCACGCGCTCGGCGCCGGGCCGCAGCATCAGATGATAGGTATTGCCCAGGATGATGTCGGCGCCGACGCCGCGCACCTGATCCATGTACATGGTCTTGACCGTACCGCCGGTGCCGACCGGCATGAAGGCGGGCGTGCGGATTTCGCCGCGCGGCATGTCGATCAAACCGCGCCGCGCCTTGCCGTCGGTCGCCAGAACCTTGAAGCTGAACGGCTTAGTCATTGAAGTCCCTGTCATGGATTGGCGCACACGGCGCCTGCGTGTTGAGCGACTGGCATTGGATCATGCAGGGCTCATCCGCGCGCGATAAAGCAGGCTCGCGTCTCCGTAGGAATAGAACCTGTAGTGGTTAGCGATGGCATGCGCATAGGCCGCACGCATCGTGTCGAGGCCGCTGAAGGCCGAAACCAGCATGAACAGCGTGGAGCGCGGCAGATGGAAATTGGTCATCAGCATGTCGGCGGTGCGAAAGCGATAGCCGGGCGTGATGAAGATGTCTGTCGGGCCCGACCATTCAGCCAGCGTGCCATCCTCGCGCGCGGCGCTCTCCAGCAGGCGCAGCGAGGTCGTGCCGACGGCAATGATACGCCCGCCCCTCGCCTTCGCAGCATTCAAGGCGTCGGCGGTCGCCTGACTGACGGAACCGATCTCGGCATGCATCTTGTGATCGGCGGTGTCGTCCGCCTTCACCGGCAGGAACGTGCCGGCACCGACATGCAAGGTGACGAAGTGGCGCTCGACCCCTTTGGCATCGAGTGTCGCGAAAAGCTCCGGCGTGAAATGCAGGCCGGCCGTAGGCGCCGCAACCGCCCCTTCCTCGCGGGCATAGATGGTCTGGTAGTCGGCGCGGTCGCGCTCGTCGTCGTCGCGCTTCGAGGCGATGTAGGGCGGCAGCGGAATGTGGCCGACGGCGTGCAACGCCTCGTCGAGGAAAGGCCCCGACAGGTCGAAGCCGAGCAGCGCCTCGCCGCCCTCGCCTTTCTCGATCACCGTCGCATCGAGCTGGCCGAGGAAACAGGAATTGCCGTCATGGCCAAAATGGATGCGGTCGCCGGCGGCGATGCGCTTGCCTGGCCGCATGAAGGCGAGCCACCGATCCGGCGCCACGCGCATATGCAGCGTGGCCTCGACCTGCGCCTGCGCTTCGCCGCGCCGTCTGATGCCTTTGAGCTGCGCCGGAATGACCTTGGTGTCGTTGAACACCAGAACGTCGCCGGCCTTGAGCAAGGAAGGCAGATCGCCAACCGTCCGGTCATCGAGCGCCTCGCCCGGTTTGACCACCAGCATCCTGGCGCTGTCGCGCGGCTCTGCCGGGCGAAGCGCGATGCGCTGCTCCGGAAGGTCAAAATCAAAGAGGTCGACACGCATTGGAAATCAAAACAGCCGGACGAGCAGTGCTCCGACCAAGAGCAGCACCGCGCCGGCGACGCGGCCGAGCGAGATTTCACGCACCGCGACACCAAGGAAGCCGACGCGGTCGATGAGCATGCCGGCCAGCAGCTGGCCGGCCACCAGGAACGCCATCAGCGCGGCAGCGCCGATGCGCGGCGTGAGAATCGTCGAGAGCGTGACATAGAAGCCGCCGAGCATGCCGCCGGCAACGAACAGCCACGGCGCCGGCGCCTTCCAGTCGAGCGAAATGCCTTGCAGCTTCACCACCGTGACGGAGATGATGCCAAGCACGATAGCGCCCGACAGGAACGAAAACGCGGCCGCCGCGACCGGGAGCCCCAGGCCGCGCGCCAACTGCGAATTGATCGGCGCCTGAATGGCAATGAAGGCGCCGGACAGGATGCCGAGAAGCGACCAGACGACGCCCATCATTGTTATCTGCCTTACTTGACGTCAGCCGCGACCTTCAGCGACACGATCTTGTCGGGGTCCTGCACCGGCTCGCCACGCTTGATCTTGTCGACATTGTCCATGCCTTCGATCACCTGGCCCCAGACCGTGTACTGGCGGTTGAGGAACGCGGCATCGTCGAAGCAGATGAAAAACTGCGAATTGGCCGAGTTCGGGTTCTGGGCGCGGGCCATCGAGCAGGTGCCGCGGCCGTGATTGGCGTTGGAGAATTCTGCCTTCAGGTCCGGCTTGTCGGAGCCGCCCATGCCCGCGCGGGAAGGCGCGAAAGTCGGCTTGGACGAATTACCGAACTTGACGTCGCCGGTCTGCGCCATGAAGCCTTCGATGACGCGGTGGAACACCACGCCGTCATAAGCACCCTCACGCGCCAGTTCCTTGATGCGGGCGACATGGCCGGGCGCCAGGTCGGGAAACATTTCGATGACGACCTCGCCCTTGGTCGTTTCCATGATGAGCGCGTTCTCGCGGTCCTTGATTTCGGCCATGTCAGATATCCTTTTCCAAAAACAGAATTATTTGTCGGCGGCGATGCGCACCTTGATCATCCGGTCGGGATCGGCAACCGTGCCATTGTCCGCCTCATCGCCCTTCTTAATCTTGTCGACCAGTTCCATGCCGCTGACGACATTGCCGACGATGGTATACTGGCCATCGAGCGGCGGCGCCGGCGCGAACATAATGAAGAACTGCGAATTGGCAGAGTTCGGATCTTGCGAGCGGGCCATGCCGACCACGCCGCGCTTGTAGTGCTCGGTCTGCGAGAATTCGGCCGGCAGGTCGGGAAGATCGGAACCTCCGGTGCCGACGGCCTGGGCATTGAAACCCTTCTTCATGTTGCCGAACTTGACGTCGCCGGTCTGGGCCATGAAGCCGTCGATGACGCGGTGGAACGCGACATTGTCGTAGGCATGCTCACGCACGAGCTTCTTGATCTGCGCGACATGCTTGGGCGCCAGATCGGGCCGAAGCGCGATGGTCACGTCGCCGTCCTTCAGCGTGATGATCATGGTGTTCTCGGGATCGGCGGCATAGGCCGAGACCGATGCGGTCACGAGACCGGCGAGCACGACGAGGAACGAGGCAAGCTTTTTCAGCTGCATGGTCTTCTCCGGGAAACTTATTTTGCGAATTTTGCGGTGAGCGCGCCGGCAACCGCCGCCGGCACGAAGGGGCGGATGTCGCCTCCCATCGAAGCTATCTGGCGCACAAGTGTGGCGGTAATGGTGCGCACCGAAGGGCTGGCGGGCAGAAAAACCGTCTGCAATTCCGGCGCCATGGTCTCGTTCATGCCCGCCATCTGCATCTCGTAGTCGAGATCGGTGCCGTCGCGCAGGCCACGGATCATGATCGAGGCTCCCTGTTTCCTGGCGGCATCGATGACCAACCCGTCAAAGGCGACCACCTTGATGCGGCCCCCGTCGCGGCCGAATTCAGCCTTCGTCGCCGCTTCGATGAGGTGCACCCTCTCCTCGAAGGAGAACAGCGGCTTCTTGCCCGGATGAATACCAATCGCGGCATAGACAATGTCGGCAACCGCCAGAGACGCCTTCAGCACATCGAGATGGCCGTTGGTCAGCGGGTCGAAGGAGCCGGCATAGAGGGCTGTGCGTTCGGTCATGCCGGAGCTTCTAGCGAGCCTCTCTCACAAAGGCAAATCCGATCGAGATCATGTCCGTGAACCTTTTCCGGCACATGAACGACAGATGAACACGCTGATCACGAAGCCTTCACGCAGCGTTCACTAGGTTGCACCTTAATAGGATGAAACCAAAACCCCATCTATCCGTTGGTAAGGCGCAGGAGAACACGCACATGCTGATCTACATGCTCGCCACCGCAATGACCGTTGCCATGCTGATCGCCACAGTATTCGGGCTGCATCAGGAGGCGCAACGCGCCCGCGTCAAGGCCACCACGAAACGTTTTGAAGGCTTCGGCCTCCGCAAGCCGTATCGCCACCACTAAGTCAGCCTGAACCAAGTCAGTCTGAGCTTGCTACCGCGCCGGCCGATTGGCCGGCGTTGCCGTGTTTAAAGACCCGCGGCCGGACTTACTCGGCAATCTCCGGGCCGGTGTCCACCACAGGAGTGGTCTCGGCGACGCCCTCGACGGTCTCTTCGCTTTCCTCGTCCGATTGCGGCTCGGAAATGCGCTCGACCGAAACCACCTTTTCACCTTCGGCGGTATTGAAGATGGTCACGCCCTTGGTGGCCCGGCTTGCGAAACGGATGCCGTTCACCGGCACCCGGATGACGGTGCCGCCATCCGACACCAGCATGATCTGATCGTCATTGCCGACCGGGAAGGTCGCCACCAGCCTGCCGATTTCCGCCGTCTTCGAGACGTCAGTAGCGCGGATGCCCTTGCCGCCGCGGCCGGTCAGCCGGAAATCGTAGGACGAGGAGCGCTTGCCGTAACCGTATTCCGTGACCGTCAGCACGAACTGCTCATGCGCCTTGAGGAATTCGTAGCGTTCGTCGGACAGCTCCGCTTCCTCGTCGACCTCTTCATTGGTCAGCGCGATTTCTTCTTCTTCGCCCGGTATACCGGCAGCCAACCGCCGTTCGACCGCCGCCCGCTTGAGATAGGCGGCGCGTTCGGCCGGCGGCGCATCGACATGCTCGATGACAGCCATCGAAATGACGCGGTCGGTATCGGCCATGGCTATGCCGCGCACGCCGACAGAGTTGCGGCTCTGGAATACGCGCACGTCGCCAACCGAGAAGCGGATGCACTGGCCGGAGCTCGCGGTCAGGAGTACGTCGTCATTATCGGTACACGTCTCGACGCCGAGAATCTCGTCGCCCTCCTCCTCCAGCTTCATGGCGATCTTGCCATTGCGGTTGACCTGGATGAAGTCGGAAAGCTTGTTGCGGCGCACCGTGCCGCGCGTGGTGGCGAACATCACGTCGAGTTCGCCCCAGCTCGTCTCGTCCTCGGGCAACGGCATGATGGTGGTGATGCGCTCGCCCTGCTCGAGCGGCAGCATGTTGATCAACGCCTTGCCGCGTGACTGCGGATTGCCGATCGGCAGCCGCCAGACTTTTTCCTTGTAGACGATGCCGCGCGAGGAGAAGAACAGCACCGGCGTGTGCGTATTGGCCACGAACAACCTGGTGACGAAATCCTCTTCCTTGGTCGACATGCCGGAGCGGCCTTTGCCGCCCCGGCGTTGCGCCCGGTAGAGCGACAGCGGCACGCGCTTGATGTAGCCGGAATGGCTCACCGTCACGACCATGTCCTCGCGCTGGATCAGGTCCTCGTCTTCCATGTCTGCGCCGCCGTCGGTGAGTTCGGTGCGGCGTGGCGTGCCGAACTCGTCGCGCACGGCGGCGAGCTCGTCCTTGACGATCTGCTGGACGCGCGCCCGCGATGACAGAATGTCGAGATAGTCGACGATTTCGGTGCCGATCGTGTTCAATTCGTCGGCGATTTCGTCGCGGCCAAGCGCCGTCAGGCGCTGCAGGCGCAGTTCGAGGATGGCGCGTGCCTGTTCCTCGGAAAGATTGTAGGTGCCGTCCTCGTTGATGCGGTGGCGGGGATCGTCGATCAGAAGGATCAGCGATTCGACGTCGCCGGCCGGCCAGCGCCGCTCCATCAACTGTTCGCGCGCCGTCTGCGGATCCGGCGCGGTACGGATCAGCTTGATGACCTCGTCGATGTTGGCGACGGCAATCGCCAGGCCAACCAGCACATGGGCGCGGTCGCGCGCCTTGCGCAGCAGGAATTTCGTCCGCCGTGTAATCACCTCCTCGCGGAAGGTGACGAACGCCTTCAGCATATCGGTCAGCGTCAGCAGTTCCGGCTTGCCGCCGTTCAGCGCCACCATGTTGGCGCCGAACGAGGTCTGCAGCGGCGTGAAACGGTAAAGCTGGTTGAGGATGACATCGGCAACGGCATCGCGCTTCAGCTCGACGACGACCCGGTAGCCCTGGCGGTCGCTCTCGTCGCGGATGTCGGAAATGCCCTCGATGCGCTTGTCGCGCACGAGCTCGGCCATCTTCTCGATCATCGAGGCCTTGTTCACCTGATAGGGAACCTCGGTGATGATGATCGATTCACGGTCATTGCCGCGCTGTTCGATGTTGACTTTGCCGCGCATGACAATGGAGCCGCGGCCGGTCGAATAGGCGCTGTAGATACCGGAACGGCCAAGCACGATGCCACCGGTCGGGAAATCGGGACCTGGAATGATCTCCATCAGCGCCGGCAGGTCGATCGCCGGATTGTCGATGACGGCAATGGCGGCGTTGCAGACCTCACCGAGATTGTGCGGGGGGATGTTGGTGGCCATGCCGACGGCGATGCCGCCGGAGCCGTTGACCAGCAGATTGGGAAAGCGCGCCGGCAGAACCTTCGGCTCGGTGTCCGAGGCATCATAAGTGTCCTGGAAGTCGACGGTGTCCTTGTCGATATCCTCCAGCAACTCATGCGCGACCTTGGTCAGCCGCGATTCGGTATAACGCATGGCCGCCGGCGGATCGCCGTCGATCGAACCGAAATTGCCTTGCCCGTCGATCAGAGGCACGCGCAGCGACCAGCCCTGCGCCATGCGCACCAAGGCGTCATAGATCGAGGCATCGCCATGCGGATGGTATTTACCCATCACGTCGGCGACGGGACGCGCGGACTTCACATATTTGCGGTTCCAGTGGTAGCCGCTCTCATGGGCGGCATAGAGGATACGGCGATGCACCGGCTTCAGGCCGTCGCGCACATCAGGAAGCGCGCGGCTGACGATCACGCTCATGGCGTAAGAGAGATAGGAGCTCTGCATCTCCTCGATGATGGAGATCGGCTCGATGCCGGTAGGGCCGCCGTCGGCGCCGCGCGGTGTCTTTTGGTCGGTCAAATCGGATCACAATCTAATCAGGAATCACTTGCTGCTTATATAGGAAGCCAGGCCGAAACTCCAACGTTCGCGGCACTTTTCCAGTGTCATTTTTGGTGGTAATTTCAAAAGGATACCGCTGATTGCGACGATATGGCCACGGTGCCTTTCGCCGCCAGGAAGGCAAAAGCCGGCAATGGACCAATTTCCCCGAACGAAAGCCGCGAGCGCAATGAATTGGACCCCGTGGCTGCCTCTGCGAGCGATGAGCGGCTGGACGCGCCGGGATCTCAATGGTGATCTGATCGCCGGCGTGACACTGGCCGCGATCGCCATTCCCGAGCAGATGGCAACGGCCCGGCTCGGCGGCTTCGCGGCCGAGAGCCGCAACAACAGGACGAAGCAATATGATGAGCCAACGGGAACCCTTGCTGAACCCCGTTGCCGTCAGTGATCTGCGGCCGACGCAGATCACGGTCGGCATGCGCGAGGTCGCCTTGAAGCGCCAGATGATCCGCTCGCAGAGCGCCAGAAAGACCGGGACCTTTCTCGGCAGCCACATGATTCCCGTCGTGCTGGGGCCGAAGAAGCGCAATTATGTCACGGACCATCATCACCTCGCCCGCGCCTTGCTCGAGGAAGGTGTCAGGGATGTGCTGGTCACGGTGATCAGCGACCTGTCGGGGCTCGACAAGGACGCCTTCTTCGTCGTGCTCGATAACAGGGGCTGGATGCATCCGTTCGACGAGAACGGCAAGCGTCAACCCTACGACGCCATTCCCAAGACCATGGCCGAACTCGTCGACGACCCATACCGGAGCATGGCGGGCGAACTGCGCCGGCAAGGTGGCTTTGCCAAGGACACGACCCCGTTCAGCGAATTCCTGTGGGCGGACTTCCTGCGCCGGCGCATCACGCCGGGCGCCGTGGCGAAGAACTTCGACAAGGCGATGAAAGAAGCGCTGCGCGTGTCCAAGGGCCAGGACGCGGACTATCTGCCAGGCTGGTGCGGGCCGACTTCGGACTGACCCCGCCTCAACGGCTTGGCCGGCGGGCACGATAGTTGCCTGGCGTCTCACCCATGACGCGTCGAAACCGGCGGTTGAAGGTCGACAGGTCGTTGAAGCCGGCGTCGAAGGCGATCGCCGAGATCGCTTCATTTGACAGGCGCAACCGCACCGCCGCCCTGTGCAGCCGGGTTTTGAGCAGGAACTGGTAGGGCGTCATGCCGGCGATCCGCCGAAAGGTACGCAGGAAATGGTAGGGACTGGTCGCCGTTTCATCCGCCAGAGCCGACAGCGAAACCGGTCCATCAGCATCCAGTTCGATCCGCCGCACGGCTTCGGCCACCCGTTTCTGATCGCGGCGGCTCGGCGCGCGCCGGACAGGCGTGGCGCCGGAAACCGTGGCCACGGCGGCGGCGGCAATGCGCAGGGAGAGTTCCTCGAAAGCGTCCGTGTCGGCCATTTCACGCGCGGCTTCCGCCTCGGCCAACAACGGCGCCAGGGCCGGCAAAGGCGGCAGGCGCGGAGCCTCGAAGGTCAGCCCCCTGGCACCAGGCACGCCAGCCACAATCCGTTCCATGTAAGCCGGCCTGAAATGGAACGAGAGGCAGCGGTCGCCACTGCCATGCTCGTGCCCGCATTCATAGCATGTGCCGGAATTGCCGAGCAGGAGGCTCCCCGGCGCCAGCATCGCGGTGCCCTGTTGCGCGCGGTAACGGAACGCGCCGCCGGTGACCGCCGCGATGCAGAAATCCTGATGTGCCTCCTCGAACGGCCGATCGCCGGCGCCGGCTGTGCAGATCACATCCGCCACGTGCCAGCCGGATCCGGATGCGATAGTGCGGGTGGTCGCTGTCATGGCCGAAATATAGCAATTTTTCCCAAGCCCAGAACCCCGTCAGCGCCTACTCCTCCCGGTCTCCTGACAAGAAGAGACCGCAGCCATGTTCACCCCGTCCTCCTTTGCCGAAGCCCTGCACAGTGCCGGACCGATCGACGGACTTGCCGAGAAACTGAACCTCTACGGTCGCTTCGTCGGCGCCTGGACTTTCGACGCCTCGCGTCGCCTCGAGGATGGCACCGTGCTGACTGGCCGCGGCGAGGTGCATTTCGGCTGGGTGCTGGAAGGCCGCGCCATCCAGGATGTCTGGATCCTGCCGGCGCGCGATGCCGGCCCGTCGCCCTCGCTCGGCAAGTGGACCTTCTATGGCACAACGCTGCGCGTCTATGATCCCGGCGCCGATGCCTGGCATATCTTCTGGAGCGATCCGCGCAACCAGTATTTCAGCCGCCAGCTCGGCCGCGCCGAGGGCGACACGATCGTGCAGGTCGGCGCTGACGGCACCGGCGCCTCGGTGCGCTGGAGCTTTTCGCGCATCACGGCGAATAGCTTCCGCTGGCTCGGCGAGCGCTCGCACGACAATGGCGCGACATGGCGGATGGAGGTCGAGTTCCTGGCGCGCCGAGCAACAACCCCCTGACGCAGCAACCCGTTGCAGCGATGGACAAACCTTCGCCGCGCCGACGCGAGACAGCATCCTGTCACGGTGCCGCCGGCTGACCCTCTGTCGGGCGCGGTAGTTTCGCGGCCCTGGCAGTTCCCACCGACCGGGCTTTGCTCTACCAATATCGGAGCGCGGGCTCGGCCCGGCGGGAGGGGTCAGCGATGCCGAGTTTCGACAGCCTGTTCAATGCCTTCGTCACCATTCTCGTGACCATCGATCCTCCCGGGCTGGCGCCGCTGTTCCTCGCCGTGACACGCGGCATGAATCGCGAGGAGCGCCAGCAGGTGTCCGTGCGCGCCTCGGTCATCGGCTTCCTGGTGATGGCGCTGTTCGCGGTCGCCGGCGCCTCGATCCTGTCGGTGTTCGGCATCACGCTCCCAGCGTTCCGCGTCGCCGGCGGCTTTTTGCTCTTCTTCATCGCCTTCGAAATGGTGTTCGAACGCCGGCAGGACCGCAAGGAGAAGATCGGCGACGTCGCCATCACCAAGGATATGATCCACAACATCGCCGCCTTCCCGCTGGCGATCCCGCTGATCGCCGGCCCCGGCGCGATTTCGGCGACGGTGCTGCTTTCAGGCTCGTTTCAGGGCTTTGCCGCGCAGGCGGCACTGGTCGGCATCATCTTCGCGTGCCTCGTCATCACCTATCTGGTGTTCGTCTTGTCGGAACGCATCGACCGCATTCTTGGCCAGACCGGCCGCTCGATCCTGACCCGCCTGCTCGGCGTCATTCTCGCCGCACTCGCTGTGCAGTTCGTCGCCGACGGCATCAAGGCGCTGATGGTGGGATAATCCGCGACAGGCGCGCCTGTCGGTCTATTTCGCCGCGGTATCGATGACCTCGAAATCGTGGGTGATCGTGGCCGTCTTGGCCATCATCGCGGAAGCCGAGCAATACTTCTCGATCGACAGGTCGATCGCCCGCTTGACCTTGTCGGTCGAGAGCGCCCTGCCCTTGACGATGAAGTGCATATGGATGCGCGTGAACACTTTTGGGTCAGTCTCGGCCCGGTCGGCATCGAGTTCGACCACACAGTCCTCGACCGCCTCGCGGCCTTTTTCCAGGATATGGACGACATCATAGGCAGAGCAGCCGCCAGTGCCGATCAGCACCAGCTCCATCGGGCTTGGCCCCGGCGTCTTGCCATCAGGGCGGGAGGCTGTGCCCAACACGACCTTATGGCCGCTGCCGGACTCGCCGACGAAGGTGCGCTCCTCGACCCATTTTACCCGTGCTTTCACCGCTCTGCCCTTTCAGTCCTTGATCGCGCCTGTTCAGGCCAAATCAACAATGCAAAACCCCGAAAAGTCCATGCAGGACCTTCGAGGCATATCGATCACCTGACGTCAGCCGTTCGGTATTGCTGTCGATCAGAACGGGATTTCGTCGTCCAGCTCGCGTGACGAGCCGCCACCACCGCCCCTCGGCGCACCGCCGCCACGGTTGAAGCTCTCGTTCGGGCTGGACTGGCCGAAATCGGAACCACGGCTGCTGCCGCCGCCGGAATAGCCGCCGACCTGGCCGCCCTCACCCTGGCCGCGTGCATCGAGCATCTGCAGCTCGCCGCGGAACTTCTGCAGCACGACTTCCGTCGTGTACTTGTCATTACCGGTCTGGTCCTGCCATTTGCGGGTCTGCAGCTGGCCCTCGACATAGACCTTCATGCCCTTCTTCAGATACTGCTCCGCCACCTTGGCGAGCTGGTCGTTGAAGATGACGACGTTGTGCCACTCGGTCTTTTCCTTGCGCTCGCCGGAATTCTTGTCGCGCCAGCTCTCCGACGTGGCGATGCGGATGTTGACGACCGGCTCGCCCGAGTTGAGGCGCCGGACTTCAGGGTCCGCGCCGAGATTGCCGACCAGAATGACCTTATTGACGCTACCCGCCATGATACTTCTCCGCGCTCATCCGAAACAAATTTTTGTCGCAGCACCTTACAGGCTGCGAACGTCAGCCGCCTGCCAAGGCTGGCTTTTCCCACAAGGTTTTTGTTCCCTGTTCGTTCCTATATGCACTGCTGCTGGTTGTCAAGGAATGGCAGCAATGGTTGAGGCCATCATATGGGTTTCAAAACAGCGCTTGCCAAATCGATAAGTATCGACTTATGCTTTTGCCATGATTGAAGCAGAGATTTTCCGCGCACTGGCCGACCCGACGCGACGCGCCGTCTTCGAGCGTCTGGCGACAAGCGAGATGAGTGTGTCGGAACTGCGCAGCGGCCTGACGGTGTCGCAGCCGGCCGTCTCCCAGCATCTGGCGGTGCTGCGCGGCGCCGGGCTGGTGGTCGAGCGGCGCGCTGGCCGCAACGCCTATTATCGAGCCGATCCGCAGGGGCTTGCCCCCCTGCTCTCCTGGATCGAACGCTACCGCGCGTTCTGGCCGGAGCGCATCGAAAGGCTGAAGACGGTTTTGAAGGACATGGATCAGTGAAAGATCCGAATCAGTGAAGGACATAGGATCGATGAACGCCAAAAACCAAAGCGAAGTCGTCCCGGATGCGATCGAGTTCGAATACGATCTTGCCGAACCGCCGGAAAAAGTGTGGCGGGCTCTGACCGTGCCGGAACTGCTCGCAGCCTGGATGATGCCAAACGACATCAGGCCGCAGGCCGGTAGCCGTTTTGCCTTCGCCGGAACTGAGGCGGCGATCGAATGCGAAATCCTCGAAGCCGAACCCGAACGCCTCTTGCGCTTTTCCTGGCGGGAGCAGCCGGGGGACGCCGCGCGTCAGGATCCGCTTGACAGTGTCGTCACCTTCACGCTCGCCCGCACGATTTCCGGCGGCACGCATCTGCGCATTGTCCATGACGGCTTTGCCCGCAAGGCAATGCCCGCTGTTGCCGTGGCGGGCGCCGGCTGCCGGCTTTCGCTCGGGTTGCGTGGGGCCGGAAAGCCCATCGCCGCGAACACGCCATGCCTGCTGCTGCGCGCGGCCTGAACACGGAAATCGGAGAAGAAAAATGAGCGGCCTTGCCAGTCTGGTGCCGATGGTGATCGAGCAATCGAGCCGCGGCGAACGCGCCTTCGACATTTTCTCGCGGCTGCTGCGCGAGCGCATCATTTTCATCAACGGCGAGATCAATGACGACGTCTCGGCGCTGGTCTGCGCACAGCTCCTGTCGCTGGAATCCGACAATCCCGACAAGGAGATCTCGCTCTACATCAACTCGCCGGGTGGTGTGGTGACCAGCGGCTTCGCGATCTACGACACGATGCAATATATCAGCTGTCCGGTATCGACCGTGTGCATGGGTTTTGCCGCTTCGATGGGCTCATTCCTGCTGATGGCAGGCACGGCGGGACGCCGCATCGCACTGCCGAACGCCACCATCCTGCTGCATCAGCCGCTGGGCGGCTTCCAGGGTCAGGCTTCCGACATCCAGCGCCATGCCGAGCGCATCGGCCAGACCAAGCGCCACATGACCGAACTCTACGCCCAGCATTGCGGCCGCACCTATGAAGAGGTCGAACGCACGCTGGACCGCGACCATTTCATGACCGCCCGCGAGGCCCAGGCCTGGGGCATCGTCGACCATGTCTTCGGCACTCGCAAAAAAGCGGCTTGATCAGACCAAAAAGCCTGCCGCCGGTCGAGGATTCGACGATACCGGTCTGGTTCCGATGGCGGTACGTCCCTATAGTCCCGGGATGACTGACACGCATCCGCCCAAAGTATCGCATCGCGCCACCATCGCTACGGTGCTCGCCATCACAGGTTTTGTATCCAGTACGGCGCTTGCCGAGAATGCCTCGCCATCGGCGCAGAAAAGCGCCCTGCCCGGCGTCAGCGGCGACTATCGCATCGCCAAGCCAGCCCTACAGCCGGAGCCCGATGACGCGTTCCCCAGCGGCAATGGCCAGTTCAAGATCGGCGATACGGATGTCAGGATTTCCGGCAGCATCACCGTCGATATCGGCGCCGGCGCGATCAAGCCTCCCAGATAGGTGGTGGGATGAGGCCTCCAAAAGGCCCGGAGCGTTGCCAACTCCCGTTCAAAAAAAGAACAGCCCCGCCGTGCTCTAGGCAAACGGCCGGGGCTTTCCTGGATCCAAAGTCCAATCTTTTGCCGGGAGTGTACTGCCGGCGTTAGATTTCGGATGCTTCGCGGCTTTCAGCCGACGATCCGACTAGCAGTCTCTGATTTTTGGTGGGTTACGGCAGGTCACGGTTTGTCGGGTGGCGCAAACGCTAAACCCTTGACACTTATGCCTGCCGCGGCTCCAGCGACACGTGGAGCCTCAAGGGACTGTCCGGTGGCGTCATGCTCCGCTCCTCTGTCCGTTGCGACATCTCGTCCCGAAGCGCAAATCGCAAATGCCTGCGGCGTCTCGCAGGCCACCTCTGGGTGGCGAGGCCATCGAAAGACAGCCGGCTTCGTTGACGTCCCGAGACTGCCCCCGTGAGCCGGCCGCGTCAACCATCAATAGCCGGTTACGGAAAAATGTGATCGCGCGGAGGTTACGTGCAGGTCAGTTTCCGCACAGCTTTGTCAGGAGCGTGTTCGGCCTTTGTTCTTTCCGCTTGCCCGTTCGCACGAAAGGCGGTTAAACGACTTCTGTCGGGAGTTGTGGCGTCTCTCGACGTGGCGGCAAAAAAACCTACATAGGGGATGGTCGGGAAAACCCGCCAATCCCACGAATTCCAGATCTGAGGCGGCGACCGGCGATGGCCGACCATAAATTCCTTTCCATTCGCGGGGCGCGCGAACACAATCTGAAGAATGTCGATCTCGACCTGCCGCGTGACAGCCTGATCGTCATGACCGGCCTGTCGGGCTCCGGCAAATCGTCGCTCGCCTTCGACACCATCTATGCCGAAGGCCAGCGCCGCTATGTCGAGAGCCTTTCGGCCTATGCGCGGCAATTCCTCGAAATGATGCAGAAGCCCGACGTCGACCAGATCGACGGCCTGTCGCCCGCCATCTCCATCGAGCAGAAGACCACGTCGAAGAATCCGCGTTCAACGGTCGGCACCGTCACTGAAATCTACGACTACATGCGGCTTTTGTTCGCCCGTGTCGGCGTGCCCTATTCGCCGGCCACCGGCCTGCCCATCGAGAGCCAGACCGTAAGCCAGATGGTCGACCGCGTGCTGGCGGTCGAGGAGGGCACACGCCTGTTCCTGCTGGCGCCGATTGTGCGTGGCCGCAAGGGCGAGTACCGCAAGGAATTGCTGGAACTGCAGAAGAAGGGCTTTCAGCGCGTCAAGGTCGATGGCGTCTTCTACGAAATCGCCGACGTTCCGGCCCTGGACAAGAAGTACAAGCACGACATCGATGTCGTCGTCGACCGCATCGTTGTGCGCGGCGATCTCGCCACGAGGCTTGCCGACTCCATCGAGACGGCACTGAAGCTCGCCGAGGGATTGGCGGTGGCCGAGTTCGCCGACAAGCCGCTCGACGCCAGCCAGACCGGCGAGGATTCGGTCAACAAATCGAAGAACGAGACGCATGAACGCATCCTGTTCTCCGAAAAATTCGCCTGCCCGGTATCCGGCTTCACCATTCCCGAGATCGAGCCGAGATTGTTCTCGTTCAACAACCCGTTCGGCGCCTGCCCGACCTGCGACGGTCTCGGCAGCCAGCGCGCCATCGATCCCAATCTCGTGGTGCCGGATGAGAATGTGTCGTTGCGCGACGGCGCGGTCAGCCCATGGGCGAAGTCGACTTCGCCCTATTACGTGCAAACCCTCGAGGCATTGGGCAAGGCTTACAACTTCAAGCTCGGCGACAAGTTCAAGGATTTGAGCGCCGAGGCCCAGGAGGCGATCCTGCGTGGCACCGGCGAACGGGAAATCACCTTCCAGTACGATGACGGCCTGCGCTCCTACAAGACCACCAAAACCTTCGAAGGGGTCATCCCCAATCTCGAGCGGCGCTGGAAAGAAACCGAGTCCGCCTGGATGCGCGAAGAGATCGAGCGCTTCATGTCGGCAACGCCCTGCCCGGTCTGCAAGGGCTATAGGCTGAAGCCGGAAGCGCTGGCGGTTAAGATTGCCGGCAAGCACATTGGCGAAGTCACCGAGCAATCGATCCGCAACGCCGATCGCTGGTTCACCGACCTGCCCGCAAAGCTCAACGACAAGCAGAACGAGATCGCGGTGCGCGTGCTGAAGGAAATCCGCGAGCGCCTGCGGTTCCTCAACGACGTCGGGCTCGACTACCTGACACTATCGCGCAATTCCGGCACGCTGTCGGGCGGCGAAAGCCAGCGCATCCGGCTGGCATCGCAGATCGGCTCGGGTCTCACCGGCGTGCTTTACGTGCTGGACGAGCCATCGATCGGCCTGCACCAGCGCGACAACACGCGCCTGCTCGATACGCTGAAGCATTTGCGCGACATCGGCAACACGGTGATCGTCGTCGAGCACGACGAGGATGCCATCCTGCACGCCGACTATGTCGTCGACATGGGCCCGGCCGCCGGCATCCATGGCGGCGAGATCATCGCCCAGGGCACGCCGCAGCAGGTGATGGCGAACCCCAATTCGATCACCGGCAAATATCTGTCGGGCGCACTCGAAGTGGCAACGCCGGCCGTGCGCCGCGAGGCGAAGAAGAACCGGCGCCTGAAGATCGTCGGTGCGCGCGGCAACAATCTGAAGAACGTCACCGCCGAAATACCGCTCGGCACCTTCACCGCCGTCACCGGCGTGTCGGGCGGCGGCAAGTCGACCTTCCTGATCGAGACGCTGTTCAAGGCGGCCTCGCGCCGCATCATGGGTTCGCGCGAGCATTCGGCCGAACATGACCGCATCGAGGGTCTGGAGTTCCTCGACAAGGTCATCGACATCGACCAGTCGCCGATCGGCCGCACGCCGCGTTCGAACCCCGCCACCTATACCGGCGCCTTCACGCCGATCCGTGACTGGTTTGCAGGCCTGCCTGAAGCCAAGGCGCGCGGCTACCAACCGGGCCGTTTTTCGTTCAACGTCAAGGGCGGCCGCTGCGAGGCCTGCCAGGGCGACGGGGTCATCAAGATCGAAATGCACTTTTTGCCCGACGTCTATGTCACCTGCGACGTCTGCCACGGCAAGCGCTACAACAGGGAGACGCTCGACGTGCTGTTCAAGGGCAAGTCGATCGCCGACGTGCTCGACATGACCGTCGAGGAAGGCGTCGATTTCTTCGCCGCGGTGCCCGGCGTGCGCGACAAGCTCGACACGCTGAAACAGGTCGGCCTCGGCTACATCCATATCGGCCAGCAGGCGACGACGCTCTCCGGCGGCGAGGCGCAACGCATCAAGCTCGCCAAGGAACTGTCGCGCAAGGCGACCGGCAAGACGCTCTACATTCTCGACGAGCCGACCACCGGCCTGCACTTCCACGACGTCGCCAAGCTCCTGGAAGTGCTGCACGAATTGGTCGACCAGGGCAACACGGTGGTAGTCATCGAGCACAATCTCGAGGTGATAAAAACCGCCGACTGGGTGCTCGACCTAGGTCCCGAAGGCGGCGACGGCGGTGGCGAACTGGTCGCCTCCGGCACGCCGGAAGCGATCGTGCGCGAAAAGCGCAGCTACACCGGCCAGTTCTTGAAGGAACTTCTGGAGCGGCGCCCCGGAGGCAAACGCGAAGCGGCGGAGTGATGGCTGGGGATGGTCTCATCACGGTCCAGAGCCAGTTTGGCGTGACCGAAACCATCGACCGCCTGGCGGAAGCGATAAAGCGTGCGGGACTGCTTGAGTTCGCGCGCATCGATCACGCAGCCGGCGCGCGCGATGTCGACGCCGCGCTTCGCCCCACCGAACTGTTGATTTTCGGCAATCCCAAGGGTGGCACACCACTGATGCAGGACAGGCAGCTCGCCGGCATCGATCTGCCGGTCAAGGCGCTGGCCTGGGAGGATGAGCAAGGCAAGGTGTGGCTCTCCTACAATGATGCGAATTGGATCGCCGGGCGCCATAGCCTGGGCGAGGCCAGCCGCGCCGCAGTCGCGGCGATTGCCGCCGGCATGGAAAAGGTGATCGCCTCTGCTGCTGGAATGGATCAATCATGAGGCTCGCCCGCCGTGATGATCTTGCCGCGATCGTCGCGTTGACGAAAGCAGCCTATGCCCCCTATGACGCCATACTCGATGCGCCGCCGATCCCGGTTACCGAAGACTACGCGCCGCGCATCGCCCGGGGCGAGGTCTGGCTGCTGGAGCGCGTCGGCGAGCTCGCCGGGGTAATCACGCTGGAACGCCACGCCGACCACGCGATGATCTTCTCCGTCGCGGTGTCACCTGCCTTCCAAGGCAAGGGCTTCGGCATCACGCTGCTCAAGCACGCGGATGAACAGGCCCGCCTTTGGGGCTTGCCGGAGGTGCGGCTCTATACCAATGCGAAAATGGAGCGAAACATCGCGCTCTATCTCGCTTACGGTTATCGCGAAACGGGTCGCCGGCCCAATCCTTACCGACCAGGATGGGTGCTCGTCGACATGGCCAAGCCGGTCGGTGAGACAGCCTGATCTTTCGGAACCGACTTCTGCACCTGGGAGGACGACAATGAGCAAATCGGGAACAATCCGCGCCGGCATGGGCGGCTGGACCTTCGAGCCCTGGGACACGTCCTTCTATCCGGACAAGTTGTCGAAGGCGAAACAGTTGCAATATGCCAGCCGTCAGGTGCCCAGCATCGAGGTCAACGGCACCTATTATTCCAGTTTCAAGGAGCCTACCTTCATCAAATGGGCCAGCGAAGCGCCGGACGGTTTCGTCTATTCGCTGAAGGGCAATCGCTTCGTCACCAACCGGCGCGTACTCGGCGAAGCCGGCGAATCGATGATGCGCTTCCTTGGCTCGGGCGTCGCCGCACTCGGCGAAAAACTGGGACCGATCCTGTGGCAGTTCGCGCCGACGAAAAAGTTCGACCCGGACGATTTCGAAGCCTTTCTGAAACTGCTGCCGGAGAAGCAGGACGGTGTCGTGCTGCGCCATGCACTTGAAGTGCGCAACGACAGCTTCATCGTCCCGGAATTTCCCGCGCTGGCGCGCAAATACAAGGCGGCGATCGTCTACGCCGATCATGCCAAATACCCCGATATCGCCGACGTCACCGGCGATTTCGTCTATGCGCGGCTGCAGACCGGCAGCGACGACAATCCCGATTGCTACACGCCAAAGGGTCTTGACGAATGGGCGGCGCGGGCAAAGACCTGGGCGGAAGGCAAGCAGCCGGCCGATCTGCGGCGCGCCGATCCCGCAACCGACGCGCCGGTGCAGCCACGCGACGTGTTTGTCTACTTCATCACCGAGGGCAAGGTGCGCGCACCGTTCGGGGCCATGGCGCTGATGAAGCGTGTGGCCGGCTGACGAGCGTCAGCCGGTATCCGGCTGCACGCCATAAGCGCGCCCCCTATGCGTTTTGCGCGCAGGCGGGCGCCCACTTCGTGGCATCTTCGCCACGATCGTAACCTTCTCGACACTTCCTTGCTGCATGAATGCGCGGACGCCAAGCCGCAGAACTGGAACCGCCGCCGGCAGGGAAAAGAGGGGCATGTCGCTCGACTACACTTCACTTCTGCTGGCTGTCGGGTTCTCCGCCGCCTGCCTGAGCCTGACATTGTTCGGCATGTGGTTGACCGCGCGCACGGAGCGGTTCCTGCTGACATGGGCGATCAGCCTGGTGTTCGTGGTCGGCGATATTTTTGCCTATGACGCTTATATCGACATGCCTGGGCGCCTGCTCGGGATCGCCGCGCTGGCGTTCCTGTTGATTGGTTTCTCAGTCATGCTGGGTGCTGCCTACCAGTTCAGGACAGGCGGCTCGCCGCTGCGGCGAACGATGTTTGGCTGCCTTTCGCTGGCGGTGGCGCTGCCTCCCATGGCTCTGGGCTATGATGGCCTCGGCTTCATGTTCGAGAACATGTTCGCCGCCCTGCTCCTGTTCGCGACGGCCTTCGAATACTGGAGAGGCCGCGACGAGGCCCCTGCCCTGACGATCGGCATCACCGCGCTCTATTCGGCCACCGCCGCCTCCTTCGCGCTGTGCGCCATGGTGCTTGCCTGGGATGGAAAACTGGTCCTGGGCCATGCGCCGAGCAACTGGGCCGAGGAATTGAGCCTCGTCGTGGTTATCGCCAGCATGACGGGTATCGGCGCGCTCTCGCTTGCTCTCAACCAGGGTCGTCTGGCCAGGCACCACCGCCGCAATGCCCTGACCGATCCGCTGACAGGCCTGCTCAACCGGCGCGCTCTGTTCGACATACATGGCAATGCCCCGGTCGGCGCCTTTACCGCGGCAACTTCAAGGCCATCAACGACGAGTTCGGCCACGCGGCGGGCGACGAGGTGCTGAAAGTGTTCGCCAGCGAACTCGCCGGCAATCTTCGCCAGACCGACGTCGCCGCGCGCATGGGCGGCGAGGAATTCGCACTGGTGTTGAAGCGCACGCTGCCGGAAACGGTGCAGGAAGTGGCGGAGCGCATCCGGACCGCTTTCGCGACGCGCCTGATAGAAACCGAAACCGGCTTGCTTACATGCACCGTTAGCGCTGGTTTTGCGTTTGGCAGCAAGGAAGGCCTCAGCCTCGACAAGGTGCTCAGCGCCGCCGACAAGGCGCTCTATGATGCCAAGCGTGGCGGCCGCAACCGCGTGACCGCCTCTCCATTCCGACGCGCGAGTTGACCGCGCGGATCGATATTGAGCCTGTAATTGTTGGGCGGGCGAAAGCGGCCCTTATGCCGCCATCACGATTTCATTGAAGGCGTCGAGGTCGACATAGAAGACCTTGGTGATCTCCTCGATCAGATCGTCGTAGTCGCAGCCCTGTGACCTCAGGATGTTAATGGCGGCGATGATGTCGACACGCTCTGTAAGCCGCCTCTTCTGGTAATCTTCGACGAAACGTTGCATGGCCGTCCCTTAGCCTGTGTGCCCAAACGCGTTGAACGACAATCAGATCACAGGACGCTAGGAAGCCTTGCTTGCGTGGAACTTGCGCGGCCTTCGCCGCCCCTCGATCTGCGATAACCAGACTGATACGGAAGCGGCCGACTCACAAAAGCCAAGAAAAGACTAGCATGCAGCCCATGCCGCGCCAGAGATGCGGACGGCTCGAAGGTAGAAATATTGAACTTGCCAGGGACTTTGGACCGTCACCTGAAGAACAATGCTGATTCTAGACCGTCAGGAATTTGCGAACATCAGCCCGGTCCAGATCCTCCGCCGGACCGGTGTGGACGATCCGGCCACGATCCATGATGTTGACCTCGTCGGCGAGTTCGCGGCAGAAGTCGAGATACTGTTCAACCAGCAGCACCGCGATGTCGGCCTGGTCGCGCAGGTAGCGGATGGCCCGGCCGATGTCCTTGATGATTGACGGCTGGATGCCCTCCGTCGGCTCATCCAGCACCAAAAGCTTCGGCCGCATCACCAGCGCGCGGCCGATCGCCAATTGCTGCTGTTGGCCACCGGAGAGATCGCCGCCACGACGGCCGAGCATCTGCTTCAGCACCGGAAAGAGTTCGAAGACATGGGCCGGCACGTTGCGGTCGGCGCGCTTGAGCGGCGCGAATCCGGATTCGAGATTCTCCCGCACGCTGAGCAGCGGAAAAATCTCCCTGCCCTGCGGTACGAATGCGATGCCCGACCGGGCGCGGTCATACGCCGCGCTCCGGTCGAGCGCCTTCCCCTCGAAGGCAACGCTTCCGCTCGTCAGCCGGTGATGGCCGACGATCGATCTCATCAAACTGGTCTTGCCGACGCCGTTGCGGCCGAGCACGCAAGTGATCTTGCCGGCGCCTGCCTTCAGCGACACGCCGCGCAGCGCCTGGGCGGCGCCGTAGTGGAGCGTGGCATCGGAAACTTCGAGCATGTCAGCGCCGTTTCCAGAATCGGCGAAACGCCAGATCGAAGCGATGGAATGGAACCCGCCAGTGCATGTTCATCTCCCCAGATACACTTCGACGACGCGCTCGTCGGCCGACACGAAATCGAGTGTGCCTTCGGAGAGCACCGAACCCTCATGCAGGCAGGTAACCTTGACGCCGAGTTCGCGCACGAAATGCATGTCGTGCTCGACGACGATGACCGAATGGTCGCGCGCGATATCCTTGAGCAGCCGCGCGGTCTCTTCGGTCTCGGCGTCGGTCATTCCGGCCACCGGCTCGTCGACCAGAAGCAGCTTTGGGTCCTGCGCCAGCAGCATCCCGATCTCCAGCCACTGCTTTTGCCCGTGGCTGAGATTGGCGGCGAGCACGTCGCGTTTATCACCGAGCCGGATGACGCCGAGGATATCGTCGATCCGCCGCGTCTCGGCCGCTGAGCGGCGATGAAACAGCGCCGGGAAGATCGAGCGCGGCCCTTTCAGGGCCAGCATCAGGTTTTCCTCAATCGTGTGGCTTTCGAAGACGGTCGGCTTCTGGAATTTGCGGCCGATGCCCATCATGGCGATTTCGGCCTCGTCATGTCTGGTCAGGTCCACCTGGCCGTCGAAGAAGACTTCACCTTCGTCGGGCCGTGTCTTGCCGGTGACGATGTCCATCATCGTCGTCTTGCCGGCTCCATTGGGGCCGATGATGGCGCGCATCTCACCCTTGTCGAGCACCAGCGACAGGCTGTTGATGGCGCGAAAACCGTCGAAGGAGACCGAGACGCCGTCAAGGTAGAGAATTGTGTTCGATCTGCTCATGGTTACTCCGCCGCCTGCGGCTCGGGGTCGGACCAGGACCATTCGCCTGGATTTCTGGCCGGCGAGCGGGCGGGCTTCGAGGTCGCCAATGCGACTCCACCCTCGACGCCGCGCAACGCCTTCGCATCGCCGCGCCAGCTGTCCCACATGCCGACGATGCCCTTGGGCAACAGCAAGGTGACGGCGACGAACAAGCCGCCGAGCGCGAACAGCCAGAATTCCGGCAGCACGCCGGTGAACCAGGATTTGCCGGCATTGACCAGCAGCGCGCCGATGATCGGTCCGACGATGGTGCCCCTCCCGCCGACGGCGGCCCAGATCACCACCTCGATCGAATTGGACGGTTCGAACTCGCCGGGATTGATGATGCCGACCTGCGGCACGTAGAGCGCGCCGGCAATGCCGGCCATGACAGCCGATACGGTGAAGGCGAACAGTTTTACATTCTCCGCCCGCCAGCCGAGGAAACGCGTGCGGCCCTCGGCGTCGCGCACCGCCATCAGGAGCTTGCCGTATTTGGAGCCGACGATCGCCCAGGTAACGAAGATGGCGAGCGCCAGGATTATGGCGCTGACCGCGAACAACGCCGAGCGCGTGGTGTCGGCTTGCACGTTGAAGCCCAGGATGTCCTTGAAGTCGGTCAGGCCGTTGTTACCGCCAAACCCCATGTCGTTTCGGAAGAAGGCGAGCAGCAACGCGTATGTCATCGCCTGGGTGATGATGGAGAGATAGACGCCGGTGACGCGGCTGCGGAAAGCGAACCAGCCGAAGATGAAGGCGAGCAGGCCGGGCACCGCCAATACCATGAGCGCGGCGAACCAGAAATGATCGAAACCGGTCCAGAACCACGGCAATTCCTTGTAATTCAGGAACACCATGAAATCAGGCAGGACAGGGTTGCCATAGACGCCGCGCGAGCCGATCTGGCGCATCAGATACATGCCCATCGCATAGCCGCCGAGCGCGAAGAAGGCGCCGTGGCCGAGCGAAAGAATGCCGCAATACCCCCAGACCAGGTCGAGCGAGAGCGCCAGCAGCGCGTAGCAAAGATACTTGCCTGTCAGCGCGACGATGTAGGACGGAATATAGAAGGCGCTCGCCGGAAAAACGGCAAGGTTGAGCAGCGGCACGATGGCGGCCACCGCCAGCAGGATGAAAATGGTGATGGCGATGCGTCGCTCGGCGCCCGCGGCGAAGAAGCGTCCTGACATCATGCTTCCACCGCCCTGCCCTTGAGGGCGAACAGCCCGCGCGGGCGCTTCTGGATGAACAGGATGATCAGCACCAGCACGACGATCTTGCCGAGCACGGCACCGGCATAGGGTTCGAGCACCTTGTTGACGATGCCCAATGAAAAGGCGCCGACCAGCGTGCCCCACAGATTGCCGACGCCGCCGAAGACAACGACCATGAAACTGTCGATGATGTATCCGCGGCCAAGATTGGGCGAGACATTGTCGATCTGGCTGAGGGCCACGCCAGCGATGCCGGCGATGCCGGAGCCGAGCGCAAAGGTCAGCGCGTCGACCCATGGCGTCCTGATGCCCATGGAAGCGGCCATGAGCCGGTTGGCGGTGACGGCGCGCATCTGCAGGCCCCAGGGCGTGCGCTTCATCACGTAGAGCAGCACGGCGAAGACGCTGAGCGCGAAAACCAGGATCCACAGGCGGTTCCAGGTGATGGCGAGTTGTCCAAAATCGAACGAGCCCGACATCCAGGAGGGGTTGCCGACCTCCTGGTTTGTCGGCCCGAAGATCGAACGCACGGCCTGCTGCAGGATAAGCGACACGCCCCACGTCGCCAGCAGCGTCTCCAGCGGTCGGCCATAGAGGAAGCGGATGACGCCGCGCTCGATGGCGAGGCCGACGAGAGCGGCGACCAAAAAGGCAAGCGGCAGCGCGATCACCAGCGACCAGTCGAACAGTCCGGGAAAGGATGTGCGGATCACTTGCTGGACGACGAAGGTGGTGTAGGCGCCGAGCATCACCATCTCGCCATGCGCCATGTTGATGACGCCCATGACGCCGAAGGTGATGGCGAGCCCGATCGCGGCGAGCAGCAACACCGAGCCCATCGAAATGCCGTACCAGATGTTCTGGGCGGCATCCCACAATGCAAGCGTCGAATTGATGTTGGCGATCGCCGCCGTCGCCGCTTGCCTGACCGCTTCCGAGGCATTTGCATCCACCGAGGTCAGCAACGACATCGCGTCGAGGTCACCGCGCGCGCCGATCAGCGCGATAGCCGCCAGCTTGTCGGCATCCGGGCGGTCGGAGACAAGAACCGACGCGGCGCGGGCCTGTTCGAACAGCGCCTTGACGCTGGCAACGGTCTCATTGGCGATCGCCGTGTCGAGTGGCTCGATATTGGCTGCGTCAGGTGTCTTGAACATGGTGCCGGCGGCGGCCAGGCGCACGGCCGGATTCTTGGCGCCGAGCGTCAGCGTGCCCAAGGCGTCACGGATCACACGGCGAAGCGTGTTGTTGACCTTGATCTTGGTGATGTCGTCCTTGCCGGCCTCACCTGACGCGTCGCCGCTCAGCGGATCGAAAAGCTCGATACTTCCGGCGGTTTCCTTGCCGGTGAACACCAGGGAGTCGGCCTTGCGGATGTAAAGACTACCGTCGGCAAGCGCGGCAAGCGGCCGTGCGACTACCGGGTCGGCGGTGGCCGCCAGTTCATGGACGACGGCGCCCGTCTCCGAAAAACCTTTGGCCGTGGCGAATTTGGCGATGGTGGCGCGCAGATCGGCTTCGTCGGCATGCGACGGCGAAAATATCGTCAGCAGCAACAACAGCGTCAGGCCAATCATGCGCATCGCGGTCATCGGAATAGGGTCAATCCCAAGGGTTGATGTTGCGCCCGGACGGACTGGAGGAATAAGTCCGCCCGGGCTGCGGTCTCGGGTCGCGGACCACTCCGCGACCCGACAGACCGGGAGGATCAGTTCGTGCCCTTGCCGCCGCACTTGCCTGTGGCGACATTGAAGTTGCCGCAGGACAAGGGCGCGCGCCAATCGGAAATCAGGTCCTTGGAGTCAGGGAGGTAATCGGACCATTCATCGCCCATCACCAGGCCAGGTGTGCGCGACACCGTCTCGAACTGCCCGTCGGCCTGGATTTCGCCGATCAGCACCGGCTTGGTGATGTGGTGGTTCGGCATCATGGTCGAATAGCCGCCGGTCAGGTTCGGCACCGATACGCCGACCATGGCGTCGATAACCTTGTCAGGATCGGTGGTACCGGCCTTTTCGACTGCCTTCACCCACATGTTGAAGCCGATATAATGGGCTTCCATCGGGTCGTTGGTGGTGCGCCTGTCGCTCTTGATGAACTTGTGCCAGTCGGCGATGAACTTCTTGTTCTCGGGCGTGTCGACGCTCTCGAAGTAGTTCCAGGCCGCGAGATGGCCGACCAGCGGCGCAGTGTCGAGACCGGCCAGTTCTTCCTCGCCGACCGAGAACGCCATGACGGGGATGTCCTCCGCCTTGATGCCCTGGTTGCCGAGCTCCTTGTAGAACGGCACGTTGGCGTCGCCGTTGACGGTCGAAACGACGGCCGTCTTCTTGCCGGCCGAACCGAACTTCTTGATCGCCGAGACCTCGGTCTGCCAATCGGAGAAGCCGAACGGCGTGTAGTTGACCATGATGTCTTCCGCCGCGACGCCCTTGGCCTTCAGATAGGCTTCGAGAATCTTGTTGGTGGTGCGTGGGTAGACATAGTCGGTGCCTTCGAGCACCCAGCGCTTCACCAAGCCGCCATCCTCGCTCATCAGATAGTCGACGGCTGGAATGGCCTGCTGGTTCGGTGCGGCGCCGGTGTAGAACACGTTGCGCTCGCTCTCCTCGCCTTCATACTGGACGGGGTAGAACAGGATGTTGTCGAGCTCGGAGAACACTGGCAGCACCGATTTGCGCGACACCGAGGTCCAGCAGCCGAACACCGCCGCCACCTTGTCCTTGGAAATCAGCTCACGCGCCTTCTCGGCGAACAGTGGCCAGTTGGAAGCCGGATCGACGACGACGGCCTCAAGTTTTTTGCCGAGCAGGCCACCCTTGGCGTTCTGCTCGTCGATGAGCATCAGCATGGCGTCCTTCAGCGTCGTCTCCGAAATCGCCATTGTCCCTGACAGCGAATGGAGGATGCCGACCTTGATCGTGTCGTCGGCGGCCCTGGCGGGAACCGACATCAACAGGCCAGCGGCCACCACGCTCGCCGAAAACATTTTTGTTATTGTCGAGAAACTACCCCTCATGCTGAACACTCCCAAGCTGGTTGATTGCACTGAAACAACGCGATGCAACCTACATGCCAACCGCGAATGGGATGTCCGAAAAAGCGAAATAGCCAAACATTGTCAGCCGCTTATTACATCAGACCAAACAAAACAAAGAGAGCCGAAAAAATTTGAGTGAGGGAAATTTGCGCAGCGCACAAGGCAAATTGCCTAATTTTAGCTCAAATTTATCTGATGCCTATATTTTGACCTTTGTGAACGGATCACCGCTGACAAATGTTGCGGCCCGACGCGAAAATGGGGCAAGCTCGACTTCAGACAGGCAACGTCATGGCATCCAGCATTTCACGCATATTCATCGGAATATTACTTCTGGCGGTGGGAACCGGAGCCGCGCGGGCCGACTTCAGCGGCGGCAGGATGCCCGACGGCACCTATCACTGCGAAGTTTATCTGCTCGGCATGTTCCTCAACCTGGGCGTCATCACCATCAAGGGAAATGTCTACACCGGCCCTGTCACCTTCGGCGCCGTCCAACAGGGCTATAACTACCAGATGGACGCAAACGGTGTGATCTCCTGGTTGGGACCGCTCGGCGGCTACACCACCGGTGGCAATTCCCTGTCCCTGACCCAGGCAACCCTGGATGGCCAGAACCCGCCCTCCTTCGATATCATCATGAAGCAGCCGGACGGGGCCTTCACCGCCTCGACCTGCACCAGGGGCGGCAGCCAATAGCCCGTCCTGGTGACGGCCCTCGCCGCGAGGCGAGCTTTCTCTCATGTCATCTGGATGTTGCCGAAGCTGGATAGGCAGCTTTGCGCCGTCACATCCACCTCGAGAGGCAGACACATGGCCGATTCCCCGTCCTCATCCTCCCCCGTCATTCGCGATGTCATCGCCGAGCGCGTTTCGCGCCGTACTCTCCTGAAGGGCAGCCTCGCATCTGGCGCCCTGGTCGCCGGCGGCGGCTTTGTCGGCTCGTTGTTTGCCGGCGAAACACATGCCGCCGCCGCCCTTTCCACCCTCGGTTTTCCCGAACTGAACCGAGTCTATGGCAAGACCCACGCCGCAGCCGACGGCTATGAAACGACGATCGTCGCACGCTGGGGCGATCCGCTTGTCGCGGGCCTGCCGGATTTCGACGGCAATACGATCGCGGCCGACGAACAGGAAAGGCGCTTCGGCTACAATTGCGACTACATCGCCTTCATGCCGCTGCCCAAGGGATCTGTGAACTCCGACCACGGCTTGCTTTGCGTCAACAACGAATACATCTCGCCGAACGTGATGTTCCCCGGCATGACCGAGGACGGCGCCGGCAAGGCGATGAGCAAGGAACAGGTCGATCTCGGGCTGGCGGCGATGGGGCATTCGATCGTCGAGGTCATGCTCAAGGACGGCAAGTGGCAAACCATCGACGATAGCCCGCTTAACCGCCGCATCACCGCCAACACCGAAATGACCGTCTCCGGCCCCGTGGCTGGCCATGCGCTGATGAAGACCTCAGCCGATGCGACCGGCACCAAGGTGCTCGGCACCAGCTATAATTGCAGCGGCGGCGTTACCCCATGGGGGACGGTGCTGACCTGCGAGGAGGGCGTTTCCGATCTGTTCGGCGGCGATCCAAAGAAGGCCCCTACAGCAGGCATTCTCGACCGTTACGGCTTTGACGGCTCCGACATTTACGGCCGCGGTCGCTTTCACGACCGCTTCAACATCGACAAGGAACCGAACGAAACCAACCGCTTCGACTGGGTGGTCGAGATCGACCCCTACGACCCCAAGTCCAAACCGGTGAAGCGCACGGCCCTTGGCCGCATGTCGCACGAGGCCTCTACGGTCGTCGTCAACAAGGATGGCCGCATCGTCGTCTACATGGGTGACGACGATTATTTCGAATATATGTACCGCTACGTCTCGAACAAGGCTTATGACAAGGCGAACCCCGCTTCGAGCAACGGCCTTCTGGACGATGGCGTGCTTTCGGTCGCTCGTTACGATGCCGATGGCACCATGACATGGCTGCCGCTGATCCATGGCCAGGGCAAGCTCACCGTCGATAACGGTTTTGCCGACCAGGCGGAGGTGCTGCTGAAAACACGGCTGGCCGCCGATGCGCTTGGCGCGACCCCGATGGACCGGCCGGAGGACATCGAGACCAATCCGGTCACCGGCCGCGTCTACGCCGTCATGACTAAGAACAAGAAGCGCGAGGAATCCAAGGTCAATCCAGCCAACACGCGGCCCGAAAACCTCTGGGGCCACATCGTCGAACTGATCCCGCCGGGCGGCCGCGGCAGCGACGCCGACCACACCGCCGACAAATACACCTGGGACCTGTTCGTTCTGTGCGGCAATCCCGGGGATGCCAAGGTCGGCGCCACCTTCCATTCCGACACATCGGACAATGGCTGGTTCGTGTGCCCGGACAACATCACCTTCGACCCCGCCGGCCGTCTCTGGGTAGCGACCGACGGCGCCAACGATTTCGACCTGCCCGACGGCGTCTATGGCATCGACACGGAAGGCCCGGCGCGGGGCCTGCCGAAGCTATTGTTCACCTGCCCGCATGGCGCGGAAGCGACCGGCCCCTGCTTCACCCCGGATGGCACAACGCTGTTCCTTTCGGTTCAGCATCCATCGGAGGACGCCGAAACGCTCGACAAGGCGCAGTCCCTATGGCCCGATTTCAAGGACGGCCAGCCGCCGCGCCCCTCGGTCATCGCCATCCGCCGCAAGGACGGCCAGCCGGTCGGGGCATAGCCTTCGCAAGCACGAAAAAAGGCGCGGAACCCTCGCGGGTCCCGCGCCAGCAGGCAGTCGGGAGGTGGGACTAGATGCTTCTTGCCGACATCTGGGCGGCGATGTAGTCGGCCTGGCGGATTGCCAGCGACACGATGGTCAGGGTCGGGTTTTCGGCGGCACCCGTGGTGAACTGGCTGCCGTCCGACACGAACAGGTTCTTGATGTCGTGCGTCTGACCATGCTTGTTGACGACGCCATCGGCAGCTTTCTCGCTCATCCGGCTGGTACCGAGATTGTGGGTCGACGGATAGGGCGGCGTCGGGAAGGTGCGCGTGGCGCCGACCGCATCATAAAGCGCCGAGGCCTGCTTGTAGGCATGATCGCGCATCGCCGTGTCGTTTGGATGATCGTCGAAATGCACGTCGGCAATCGGCATGCCGTGTTCGTCCTTCTCATCGGCGTGCAACGTGATGCGGTTCTCCTCGCGTGGCATGTCTTCGCCGACGATCCACAGGCCCGCCATATGATCGTAATGGTCGAGTGCGGTGGTGAAAGAGCGTCCCCACCCGCCGGGGTTCAGGAAAGCCGCCATGAACGGCAGGCCGAGCGACAGCGTCTCGAATTCGTAGCCGCCGACAAAACCGCGTGACGGATCATGGCGGGCCTCGTCGCGGATGATGCCGGCCATGGTGGTGCCGCGATACATGTGCACCGGCTTGTCGAAGATGGCATACACCGAGCCGGTGGTGTGGCGCATGTAATTCTTGCCCACCTCCCCCGACGAGTTGCCAAGCCCATGCGGGAATTTGGCCGACTCGGAGTTGAGCAGCAGGCGCGGGCTCTCGATCGAATTGCCGGCAACGGCGACGATACGGGCTTTCTGCTCCTGCAGCTTGCCGTCCTTGTCGGCGTAGACGACGCCGGTCACCTTGCCCGAAGGATCATGGTTGATCTTGATCACCATCGAGTTCGGCCGCACCTCCAGATGGCCTGTCGCCTCGCCCTTGGGAATCTCGGTGTAGAGCGTCGACCATTTGGCGCCCCATTTGCAGCCTTGGAAGCAGAAGCCTGTCTGCTGGCAGGAATTGCGGTCGTCGCGCTCGACCGAGTTGATCGCCATGTTGCCGGTGTGGCATTCCTTGTAGCCGAGCTTGTCGGCGCCGGCCTTGAGCACCTTGAAGTTGTTGTTGCCCGGCAATCTCGGCCAGCCATTGGTGCCCGTCACACCCATTTTGGCTTCGGCCTTGGCGTAATAAGGCTCCATCTCGGCCAGCGTGACCGGCCAGTCCAAGAGGTTTGCGCCTTCCAGCTTGCCGTAGGTCGACAGCGTCTTGAACTCGTGCTCCTGGAAACGCAGCGACGCGCCCGCCCAGTGCGTGGTCGAACCGCCGACCGACTTGACGATCCAGGCCGGAAGGTTCGGGAAATCCTTCGCCACCCGCCAGTCACCCGACGTCGTGCGCTTGTCCTTCCAGGCGAGTTGGGCGAACGAATCCCATTCGTCGTTGACGAAATCCTCATATTCGTGACGGGCGCCCGCCTCGAGGATGACCACGTCTATGCCCTTCTGTGCCAGCTCGTTGCCGAGCGTGCCGCCGCCGGCGCCGGAGCCGATGATGACGACCACGCCATCGTTCTTCAGATCAAATGATGCTGCCATGGTTTCCTCCCATGAAATCAATTGGATGCGGTTGGGCGAAGCGCTCAAAGCCACTCGATGTCGTTGAAACCACGCGCGATATAGCCGCCCTTTGAGTAGGATTCGCCCTCGTAGCCGAAGATCGGCCAGAGCTCCTTCTGATTGTAGAAGCTGACCACGAGGCCGCCGCGAACCGCCTGGAAGAAGGGCGAGTTCTCGACGTCCCTGAGCAGCGCCACGCGCTGCTCTTCCCAGCCAAGCGCACGATAGCCGCCGCTGCCGGCCTTCCTGTCGAGATCAGCGATGCCATTTTCGATGAGTTCCTTGTGGGCCGGATCCTTGCCGGCCATCTCGTCATGGCCCTTCACCGCGACGGCGTAATATCTGTCCGGGACCTGGTCGTGCGGATAGATGTCGCGCGCCACCTGGATCAGCGTCGCCATCGTCTCCGGCTTCAGCGCCGAGGTTTCCAGCCCCCAGGCGTGTTCCGGGCTGATGACGGCACTGCCGGAAATGATGAGCAACGCGCCCGCGCCGCCGCGTTTGAGAAGCTCGCGCCGAGACAGGCCGGGCTTCCTCTCATAGATCGTAACCATATGTTCCTCCCTGCTTGCTGTTCGCACCCATAGGTGCCGTTGCTGGCGCCGCGCCGGTCCGCGCGGCCTGTTGTCCCTATTGGAAGCGCCCCCCACGCTGCAGCACCTCGACCTTGTAGCCGTCGGGATCCTCGATGAAGAAAAAGCGGGCGATGAGCGATCCGTCTCGCTCGAACTCGACGATCTTTTTCGGGTTGAGGCCAAGTGCACCGAGGCGATCATGTTCGCCGTCGAGATCGGCGACCGAAACCGCGAGGTGACCATAGCCGTCGCCGAGCGTGTAGGGTTCCTGCCGCCCCTTGTTGACGGTCAATTCAACTTCGAAAGGCGCATCGGCATTGCTGAGATAGATCAGCGTGAAGGTCTCGAAATCCAGCCGCTGAGCAACTTCCAACCCGAACGCCTTGTTGTAGAAATCGATGGAGCGGTCCTCTTCGAGAACCCGGATCATCGTGTGGATCGCCTTCGCCAAATCAGACTCCGTAGCTTTCGTGCCTGGAGGTTATTATGCGCTCCGGCGAAGAAAGGTGGTGGCAGCCGATTACCACGCATGAGAGTGGAAAACGGGTAGTGTCCAGCCCGTTCTAAGGACGAAAGTCTGATTGCGGTCATCGGCCGTCCGGCCGAAGATGAAACCGCAGGCAGTGTTCAAAAGGCGCCGACGGCTCAGTCAGCGCCCAAGACCAACAAAAACGGGAGATAACGATGTGCAGAGTCTTTGCCGCGCAGGATCCGGAAGGCTACCGCCAGATCAACCGGTCGATCCGTATCGACGGACATTCGACCAGCATTCAGCTCGAGGTGACGTTCTGGGCCTTGCTCGATGAAATCGCGGAAAGCCAGAACCTGACGACGCCGAAATTCATCTCGAAACTCTACGACGAAGCCATCGAGATCAACGGCGAAATCCCCAACTTTGCCTCTATGCTGCGCACCACCTGCGCGCTCTATCTGCGCGGCCACAAGCCCATGGACGAGCGGATGACGCTGAAGCGGGAAGCGGCTTAGCGCCCTTCCACAGCGATTTCGAGCGCCAGGCGGCTCATGTCGGTGAAAAGCCCCTGGCGTTCGGAATAGTCGGTCAGTTCGCCAGTCTCGATATTGTCGACCACCGTGCAGATCGACAGCGCACGGATCCCGAAATGCCCGGCAATGCGATAAAGCGCGCTGGTTTCCATATCCACCGCCAGGATTCCGGCGGACCGCGCCTCGGCAAACCGGGCGCGGCCATCCGGATGATGGAAGATGTCGCTGCAGACCGTCGGACCGACATGGAGCGCGATGCCGAGTTCAGCAGCTTTGGCCAAAGCATGGACAAGCAGCGCCGGATCCGGGCCGGCGGCTGCGCCGTAGAGACCAAAGACCTGACCGCTTTGGGTATTTTCGGGCCGCGCTGATTGCGAAATGACAAGGCTTCGCAGCTTAACCTCGGCAGTCAGGCCGCCGCAGGTACCGGTGCGGATCAAAGTCCGGACGCCATGATAATCCAACAATTCATGCGCATAGATCAGGAACGACGAAACACCAATGCCCGTCGCCTGGATGCTGACACGCTTGCCTCGATAAAGCCCGGTAAAACCGAGAGCGCCCCGCCTGCGGTTGACGCAACGTGGCCCTTCCAGAAAGGTGTTCGCCATCCATTCGGCGCGCTGCGGGTCGCCCGGCAGCAAGACCGTATCGGCGTAGTCGCCCCTGTCTGCTTCGATGTGTGGCGTCAACAACTGCTCCCCGAGCTCGCCTGCCCCTTCACCCGCAATCATGGCGTTGTCGGGGCGTTGCGCAAGGCGGATTACGGGAGAACGCTACGACTCCAGCATGTCCTTGACGATCGTTGCCAGTTGCTTGAGCGAGAACGGCTTCGGCAGGAAGCCGAAATGCGCCTCCGCCGGCAGGTTCCTGGCGAACGCGTCCTCGGCGTAGCCGGACACGAAGACGAACTTGATGTCCGGCTGGCGCTTGCGCAGTTCGCCCAGCAGGGTCGGCCCGTCCATCTCCGGCATCACCACGTCCGAAACGACGATGTCGACTTTGCCGCCAAGGGCCTCGAACACTTCCAGCGCCTCGACGCCCGAGGATGCCTCATGCACGGTATAGCCGCGCGAGGTCAGCGCCCGCACGCCGCCCATGCGCACGGCGTCCTCGTCCTCGACCAGCAGCACCGTCGCCGAACCGGACAGGTCCTTGACGCTGTCGGCCGATTTGACCGGCGCCGTGGCCGGCGCTTCGCCGGGTTCGGCCACGTTTTTCGCTTCCGCGACGTGACGCGGCAGGAAGATGCGGAAGGTCGATCCCTTGCCGACCTCGGAATCGCAGAAAATGAAGCCGCCGGTCTGCTTGATGATGCCGTAGACCATGGACAGGCCAAGGCCGGTGCCCTTGCCGACCTCCTTGGTGGTGAAGAACGGCTCGAAGATCTTCTTCAGCACATCAGGCGCGATGCCGCTGCCGGTATCCTCGACTTCGACCACCACATAGTCGGCCGCGGTGAGTTCACGGTAGGGGAAGGTCCTGCACTCCTCGGCGGTCACGTTGCGGGTCCGCACCGTGAGATCGCCGCCGGCCGGCATCGCGTCGCGCGCATTGACAGCCAGGTTGACCACCACCTGCTCGAACTGGCCGATATCCACCTTGACCGGCCACAGGTCGCGGCCGTGGTCGATCTTCAGCTTGATGTCGTTGCCGACCAGACGGGCAAGCAGCATTCTGAGATCGGCGAGCACGTCGGTGAGGTTCAACACTTCCGGCCGCAGCGTCTGTTTGCGCGAGAAGGCCAGCAACTGCCGCACCAGCGAGGCGGCTCGGTTTGCGTTCTGCTTGATGTTCATGATGTCGGGGAAGGACGGATCCGACGGCCGGTGATTGGTCAGGAGCAGGTCCGACGCCATGATGATGGCGGTCAGCACATTGTTGAAATCGTGGGCGATGCCGCCGGCGAGTTGGCCGACCGCCTGCATCTTCTGGCTCTGCGCCATCTGCCCTTCGAGCGCCTTCTGTTCGGTCGTCTCGACGGCGTAGACGATGGCCGATTCCTCGGCCCCCTCGCCGCCGGTGCCGTCGGCGACGGCATTGACGTAGAAACGGATGTGCCGCTCTTCATTCCCAGGCAGCACAGTGTCGATCGGGTCGATGTCGGCCTGCCGCTGCCGGGCCTTTTCGAATGCAGCGGCAAAGGCCGGCCGGTCGCGCTCATGGATCACCGTATCGAGGCGCACGCGGCGATCGACGGCGTCCCGGTCGACGACCGAGGAAAACAGCAACAGGAACGGCGCATTGGTGCGCAGGATGCGCCCGTTGGCATCGACGCCTGCGATCGCCATCGGCGTGGAATTGAAGAAGCGGGTGAAGCGCACTTCCGAAGCGCGCAGATCGGCCGAGGCATCCTCGCCCTGCGTGCGGTTGAGCACGATCGTGCGCGTCGGGCCGCCGACGCCTTCCCGGCTGGCTGAAACGCGATGCATGAAGCGCACGGGCAGCGCCTCGCCCGTCATCGTCGTCAGGTCGAGATCGATGACCGCATTGCGCGTCGTGCCGGGGTCGGCCTTGACCGAGCGCACCAGCGCCATGCCGTCGCCGGCAACGATGTCAGGCAAGGTCACGGCGCCGGGCGTAAAGCTGGCGAGATCGATGCCAAGCCACTCCGCGAGCGTGGCGTTGATGTAGGTGACACGGCCGTCCTGGTCGGCGGAAAAGAAGCCGGCCGGGGCGTGGTCAAGGTGATCGATGGCCTTCTGCAGGTCGAGGAAGAAACGCTCCTGTTCTGCTCGCTCCCGCGAAATATCTGCGAGTTGCCAGGCCAGCATGGGCAGCCGCTGGCCCGGAACGCTGAAGGTGCGGGCGCGGGTCCTGTACCAGCGGGCGCCGGGTTCGGCGCCCGGCCTGATCGATTGCGCCAGCCGGAACTCACCGTCGCCCGGTTGCCCGTCGCGCAGGCCGGATGCCAGCCGGTAAATGGTCATCGAGGCTTCGGGAACATCCGAAAGAAGGCCCTCGACCGTCTTCAGATCGGCGGCCGATGAGGCTCCGGTCATTTCGGCATAGGCACGGTTGGCGTAGACGACACGGCCCTTGGTGTCCGTCACCAGAAGGCCCTGCGACATCGAATCGACGAAAGCCTTGGACAGTTCATCGCCGGTCGAGCGTGGTGTGATCTGCACGAAGCCGATCGCGGTCGCGAACAGGAAGCCGACGCCGATCATCGCCAGCACGCCGAGCATGCCGAGCAGGAAGGGATCGCCGAGACGCTCGCGGAACAGACCGAAGACGATCGCGGCCCCTGTCAGAACGACGATGAAGATGATCAGCCGGGTCACAGCGCCCGGTCGCGTGTTCTGGTCGACGATCGGTACCGGATAGAAATCGCCGCGCGCTTCCTTGGCCATATGCCCCCTGCTCGTGAAGTCCGATGTTCCGACACCCGCCCCTAGCGGGTTGAATCACATTCTCCTAGTCCGGAAAAGGCCCGGGCGGCAAATGTCAGATAAAAATGATGCCGGCCAGGCGTGAAGCGTTTCGAGCTGTTCACGATGCGCGAAAGGCAACTTGCGGTGGCCAGCCGCAACGGTCTAGTGTCTCGTCACTTTCCAAAACCGATCAGGGGAAACCAATGCAGTGGCTGGATAGCGTGGCGGGTCCCGGTTATGCCGCGGCACTCCTGTGGACGTTCGCGGCGCTGATCCTGCTGGTCATCGTTCTCATCATCATCAGGCTCGTTCGCAACCTGACCTTCGGCACGTTTGTCGCCGGGGGGCGGAACCGCAAGACGCGGCTCGCCGTCATGGACGCCACCGCCGTCGACAGCCATCGCCGGCTGGTTCTGGTGCGCCGCGACGATATCGAACATCTGCTTCTGATCGGCGGCCCGACCGACGTCGTCGTCGAACGTGACATCCGTCTGGCTGCACCCCGCCGTCCGGCGCTGACCGGGGATAGCGGCCTGCAGCCCGTCCCAGCCGCGGCCCCGGCGGCAAAACCGCGGCCGCCTCAGCCGGCTCCCGCACAGGCACCGGCACGGCCGGCGCCGGCTCCGCAGCCGGTGGCTGCACCGCCGCCGGCCCGCCCGCGCCCCGCCGCTCCGCCGCCGGCCTCTGCGCCCGCACCGAAGGCGGCGGCGCACCCCCACCAGTCGACCAATATCACGCCGCTACCTGCCTATGGCTCCGCCAACGCCAGCGTTGTCAAACACGCGCCGCCGCCGCGGCAGGAAAGCATCGACGACACGCTGATGAAGGAGCTTGAAGTCTCGCTGGACCAGCCTCGCGCCGGCGGCCCGGTGACCAAACCGGCTGCCAAGGCGCCGCAGTCGCTCGACGATGAAATGACCAAGCTTCTGGGCGAACTTTCAAGCCAGAAGAGATGACTGTCGGCCAAGCCGGCCGTCAGCTCGGAATTTGGACCGGGTGGCGTTAGCTTTGGTTTGTTTGGGTAGACGCGCCGGTCAACAAAAATGGCCGGAAAGTCCGGCCATTTTGATAGTTGCCTCGACGTGAGCTGCGCTTAACGCGGCCCGGAAGCGACGCATCAGTCGTCGCGATAGACCTTTTCGCGGCGCTCGTGCCTTTCCTGCGCTTCAATCGACAAGGTGGCGATCGGACGTGCGTCGAGCCGCTTCAACGCAATCGGCTCGCCTGTTTCCTCGCAATAGCCATAAGTGCCTTCGTCGATGCGCTGTAGCGCCGAATCGATCTTTGAGATGAGTTTTCGCTGACGGTCGCGGGCTCTGAGCTCAATGGCGCGGTCGGTTTCCGAAGAGGCGCGATCGGCAAGATCGGGATGGTTGGCGTTTTCTTGTTGCAGGATTTCGAGAGTTTCACGCGCTTCGCGCAATATGTCATTTTTCCAGGTGACGAGCTTCAGGCGGAAGTAGGATTTCTGCCGCTCGTTCATGAACGGCTCGTCTTCGGAGGGTACGTAATCGGCGGTAACGATGTCGTTCATTCGACTCACCCAAACAGCCCCAAATTTGGCGCTTATATATTCGCCACCTGACGCCTGCACAAGCGCAATCGGCCACCGGGTCACGCAATTGTTAAAGTGCCCCAACGGCCTTGATCGGAGCAAGATCAAGCTGTTCCGGCGACAGGGCGCGCCCACCCTTTGCCACCTTACCCCGTAGTATTCGTCGTGCCGGAGAACACGAACCATTGTGCGCCGGGCCGTTCTTGTGGCTAATCGCGGTGCGACTTCGGCATTCAGCATCACGGGGGTTGGGTGAGCAGGCTCTATCTGTTACGGCACGCCAAGGCCGGCTGGGCACAGCCCGGCATGCGCGATTTCGATCGCCCGCTCGACGCATCCGGCCGCGCCGATGCCGACTTGATAGGCGCCGCCATGCGGTCTCGCGGCTATGTTCCGGACCTGACATTGTGCTCCAATGCCAAGCGCGCCAGGGAAACGCTCGAAGGCCTGGCCGGCCAGACAGACACCGGCAAGGTCCTGTTTTTCGACACGCTCTACAGCGAAGACGCGGCCGGTTACCTCAGCCTTATCCGGGAGCACGGCGGCCCCGGTTCATTGCTGGTCATCGGCCACAACCCGATGACTGAGGATCTTGCCATGGCGGTTTCGGGCGACGGCGACGAGACGGCACGGGCCATGCTCAATTATGGCTTCCCCACGTCGGGGCTGGCGGTCGTGCGTTTCCTGGATGATCTGACAAAGGCAGCCCAGGAAGCGGGTTATCTCGAAGCGTTTCTGACACCGGCCGATCTTTGACGTCGATCTCCGGTGCCATTCCAAAGCCGGGTTCCAGAGCCTATATCGGACGGACCGAAGCCCGAGAGACCGCATTTTGGCATCATCGCTGACCACCTTCACCGACGAGGCGAGAATTGCCCTCGATACGCTGTCGGGACGCGCCACCGGGCTCTTTTCTCCGTCGCTGCGATTGGGTGTCACGGGCCTTTCGCGCGCCGGCAAGACGGTGTTCATCTCAGCCCTCGTCCACAATCTCATCCACGGCGGGCGCCTGCCGCTGTTCGAGGCCCAGAAATCTGGGCGCATCGCGCGCGCCTTCCTCGAAGAACAGCCCGATGACGCCGTGCCGCGCTTCCAGTACGAGGACCACATCGCCGCGTTGGTCAGCGACCGCGTCTGGCCTGATTCGACGCGCGCCATTTCGGAGCTGCGGCTGACGATCGAATATGAATCGGCCTCCGGCTGGAGCCGCATGTTCTCATCAGGCAAACTGTCGATCGATATCGTCGACTATCCCGGCGAATGGCTGCTCGACCTGCCATTACTCGGCAAATCCTTCGCTGATTTTTCGTGCGAAGCTTTTGAAATGGCCACGCTGCCCGTGCGCGAGGATTTGTCGCGGGCCTGGCGGGCGATCGCCGCCGAGATCGACCCGAACGCCGACGCCGACGAGATGACGGCACGCCACCAGGCCGAAAGCTTCGCCGCCTATCTCAAGGCTTGCAAGCTTGACGAGCGGGCGCTTTCGACGTTGCCGCCCGGCCGCTTCCTGATGCCTGGCGATCTCGAAGGCTCACCGGCGCTGACCTTCGCGCCGCTGGCCGGCCTCGACGACAGGCGCCCGCGTCCAGGGTCGCTGCACGCCATGATGGAGAGGCGCTACGAAGCCTACAAGACGCATGTCGTCAAACCTTTCTTCCGCGAGCACATCACGCGTCTCGACCGCCAGATCGTGCTGATAGACGCCATGCAGGCGCTGAACGCCGGCCCCGGCGCGATGGCCGACCTGGAGCGGGCGGTGACCGAGATCCTGGCCTGTTTCCGCCCCGGCCGGGGCAGCTTCCTCACCGACCTCTTTTCACGGCGCATCGATCGCATTCTGGTCGCCGCGACCAAGGCCGATCATCTGCACCATGAAAGCCATGACCGGCTGCAGGCGATCGTGCGGCGGCTGGCCGATCGCGCCGTGGCGCGGGCGAATTTTACCGGCGCCGACGTCGACGTGGTCGCCATGGCGGCGGTGCGCGCGACGCGCGAAGGCTCGGTCAAGCAGGGCCGTGAGACGTTGCCTGTTATCATCGGCACGCCGATAGCCGGCGAGAAGATCAACGGCGAAACATTCGATGGAAAGACGGAAACAGCCATATTTCCCGGTGACTTACCGGAGAAAATTGATGAGGTGTTTGATCTTTCGAGGCCCGACCAAAGGCAGGATTCCGCCGACCCGGCAATCCGCTTCGTCCGGTTCCGCCCGCCAAAGCTTGAATGCACGGCCGAGGGCGTCACGCTGTCCTTGCCGCATATCAGGCTCGACCGTGCCTTGCAGTTCCTGATCGGAGACCATCTGGCATGACCGCGCCCCGCAAGCCGGCGGCATTCCGCATCGAGCCGGAAGCCGAGACGAGACAACAGAGACAACAGACGCCAGGCGCGCGCCAGACGGAACCGCCGCGCAAACCTCGAGCCATGAAAGCCGATGTTGCGCTGGTCATACCGGCGGAGATCGATGTTTTCGGCGAACCCGACATGATTACCGCAGAACCGCCGCCGGCGATCGGCTCCAGAAAACGCTCGCTGCTTGGCAGCATCTTCTTCGGCGCCATGGGCGTGCTGGTTTCGCTGGCGGTCGGCCTGTGGACCGACCAGCTGATCCGCGATCTCTTCGCCCGCGCCGAATGGCTGGGCTGGCTGGCCGCCGGCATGGCTGCTACCGCCGTGCTGGCGCTCGCGGTGATCCTGATCCGAGAATTCCTGGCGATCGCTCGCCTCGCCGAAGTCGAAAAACTGCAAAAGCGGGCGCTCGATGCCATCGCGCGCGACGATCCCAAGGCGGCACGATCGGTGGTCGACGAGCTTTCGGCTTTCGTCGCGGCCAAGCCTGAGACCGCTGCCGGCAGGCGCGCACTGGCCGAGTTGCGCGGCGAAATTATCGACGGCGGCAATCTGGTGCGTCTGGCCGAAGCGGAAATTCTGGGCCCCCTCGATGCCAGGGCGAAGGTGATGATTCTCGAGGCCGCCAAACGCGTCTCTCTGGTGACGGCGGTGAGCCCCCGTGCGCTCGTCGACGTCGCCTACGTCGTGTTCGAGGCCGGACGCCTCATTCGCCGCCTGTCGGAACTCTATGGCGGGCGGCCGGGAACGCTGGGTTTCTTTCGCCTGGCGCGCAGCGTGCTGGCGCATCTGGCGGTCACCGGCTCGATCGCCGTCGGCGACAGTTTTGTCCAGCAGATCGTCGGTCACGGCTTGGCGGCGCGTCTCTCGGCCAAGCTTGGCGAGGGTGTCGTCAACGGCATGATGACGGCGCGCATCGGCATCGCGGCGATGGAGACGGCACGCCCCCTGCCCTTCAGTGCCGCGAAGCGTCCGGGGCTGGGCGATTTCCTGTCCGCACTGACATCATTCGCCGCCAGGAAAGACGCCGAAACGGCCGACGCCGGCAAATAGTGTGCCGCTCATCGGGGATGGTAAGCGGATTGCCGTTTCGAACGGCTTGCAGTGACGAAGCATTAACCAATATTCTTCATGGTCGGACTGGTTTCAAACAGCCTCGTTGTTGCCGGGTGTCGTCGATGAAAAGCGTAATTCTGTCCAGCGTCCTGCCCCTGGCGGCCGCGATCACAGCAGTCGTCGGTGTTGCTTCGGGCGCTTCCGCGGCGGAACCGGACAAGCAGTTCTTCCAGTCGGCAGAAGGCAAGTGGGTCGGCCCGGGCGAGATCGTCGCCGGCAAGTACAAGGGCACCAAATTCAACTGCAGCTTCACCGGTTCCACGCCCGACGGCAAGATGGGCATGACACTCGATGGCGGTTGCCGGGTCGGCATGTTCACACAGCCGATGTCAGCCAAGATCGAGCGCAAGGGCCGCGATTACAAGGGCTCCTTCATGGGCGGTTCTGCCGGTGCTGGCCTCGACATCATCGGCGGTAATGTCGTCGATTCCCGCAAGGTGGTCTTCACCATCAACCGCAACCAGCTTCGCGGAGTGATGCAGGCCCGCATTCCCGACGATAATTCGATGACCGTGACGGTTGCGGTCCGCGTCCAGGACCAGTTGGTGCCGGTCATCGGCATGAGCCTGAAGCGCGTCGACGCCGTCGAAGTCGGCTCAATCGCGCCGAACTGAGCGCTTATCGCGCCTTACTCAATAGCCAAAACAAGGAGGCGGCAGCCCATCACTACCGCCTTTCACAACAGTCGAACCGGGCGTCAGCCCTTGATCGCTGCAGTCACCTCGTCATAGGCCTTGCAGGCGTCGACCTCCGATTGCGGCAAGATGCAACGCAGCGTCCGCCTCAACTTGTGGAACGCGGCTGCAACCTCGCCAGCGCTCCGGATTCGGGCTGTTCGATCCCCGCCGAAGCCCCTATTCTTTGCCCTGGCGACCAGCCTTGGCGCCTTGGTCCCGACCGCACGTGTTGCGGTCCCAACGAACGGAACGACAGGCATGGCGGCAGAGGCATCGGGCAGCGATCTGGTTCAGGTGGTGGCGCTGCTCGCCGCGGGTGTCGTCGCCGTTCCCATCTTCAAGCGCATGGGCCTCGGTTCCATTCTCGGCTATCTCGCAGCCGGTGTGGTGATCGGCCCGTTCGGCCTGCGTATCTTTTCCGAGTCCGGTGCCATTCTCCATGTCGCGGAACTCGGCGTCGTCATGTTCCTGTTCATCATCGGACTGGAAATGCAGCCGTCGCGCCTGTGGGGCCTGCGCCGCGAGATTTTCGGCCTCGGTGCGCTTCAGGTCGGGGTCTGCGCCGTCTTGTTGACCAGCGTGGGAATGGCTGGTGGTTTTCCAGTCTCGCAATCCTTCGTCGCCGGCGCCGGTTTCGTGCTGACCTCGACGGCAATCGTCATGCAGCTTCTCGAGGAGCGCGGCGAAATCGCCTCGCCGAAAGGCCAGCGTATTGTCTCCATCCTGCTTCTGGAAGATCTGACCATCGTGCCACTGCTGGCCCTGATCGCCTTCCTGGCGCCCGGCGGTGCCGACACCAGCCTGTCGGAGCGGCTGACCGAGGTCGGCATCGGCCTTGCGGCGATTGTCGGGCTTGTGCTGGCCGGACGCTATCTGCTCAACCCTTTCTTCCGCATCCTGGCGGATGCCCGTGCCCGTGAGGTGATGACGGCCGCGGCACTTCTGGTCGTGCTCGGATCGGCACTTGCCATGCAGCTCAGCGGCCTATCGATGGCGATGGGCGCGTTCCTGGCTGGCGTTCTTCTGTCCGAATCGACCTTCCGCCATCAGCTCGAAGCCGACATCGAGCCGTTCCGCGGCATCCTGCTCGGCCTTTTCTTCCTTGCGGTCGGCATGTCGCTGGACCTGCATGTGGTGGCGGCGAACTGGAAGCTCATCGCTGTCTATGTCGTCGCCTACATGGTGATGAAGGCTCTCGGCATCTACATCGTCGCCCGCATCCTCAGAACAGGCCATCGTGAAGCGCTCGAACGCGCGGTCTTTATGGCGCAGGGCGGCGAATTCGCCTTCGTCCTCTATTCCGCCGCCGCTGCCGTCGGCATCATCGACAGCCAGGCCAACGCTACCCTGACGGCGATCGTCATCATCTCCATGGTACTTACACCCCTGGCGATCATCGCATTGCGGTACGTCACCCCGCGCGACGAGCAGTCACTCGACGGAGTCGATGTCGCCGACGGCCTGACCGGCAGCGTGCTGGTCATCGGCTTTGGCCGTTTCGGCCAGATCGCCAGCCAGCCGCTGCTGCTGCGCGGTATCGACGTATCGATCATCGACAATGACGTGGAGATGATCCAGGCGGCAGCCGATTTCGGCTTCAAGGTCTATTATGGCGACGGCACCCGGCTAGACATCCTGCATGCCGCCGGTGCCGGCCGGGCACGTGCCGTGCTCATCTGCGTAGACAAACCCGATGCCGCTGTCCGCATCGCGGAACTCGTCAAGGCCGAGTTTCCTTTGCTGACCGTCCTAGCCCGAGCCTTCGATCGGGGCACCGCGCTGCAGCTCATCCGCGTCGGCGTCGACTACCAGCTGCGCGAGACTTTCGAATCGGCACTGGTTTTCGGCGGCTCGGCCCTGGAGTCGCTTGGTGTCGATCCCGAAGAGGTCGCGGATACGATCGAAGACGTCAGGCGCCGCGACGCCGCCCGTTTCGAAACCCAGCTCGCCGAAGGCATTCGCGCCGGACAACGTTTCCTGAGAGGCAATATCGGCACGCCTATTCCCACCCCCCTCACCCAGCCGCGCCGCACCGGCCAGGCCCTCAATGAAGAGACGGCGGGCGTTCTGCACAAATCCGAAACCGCCGATTGAACAGGGAAACAAGCATGGAATTGGATGGCAGAGCCCTGTCGGTCACCAAATTCTGGCGTGACGCCGGCGAGGATGCCTGGTTCGAGAAGAGCGACGCCTTCGACACCGCGTTTCGCGACCAGTTTCTCGACCTGCACTATGCAGCCGCCCGGCGGGAGTGCGATAACTGGTCAAATCACGCCGAAGGCTCGCTGGCCCTGATGATCCTGCTCGACCAGTTTCCGCGCAATTGCTTTCGCGGCACCGGCCACATGTATGCCACCGACCCGCTGGCAAAGCATTTCGCTGAAAAAGCTGTCATGGCCGGCCAGGATCGGCTGCTCGAACCGGAGTTCCGCGTGTTCCTCTACCTGCCGTTCGAACATTCGGAACTGCTCGCCGATCAGAAGAGGTCGGTGGAACTCACCCGGGCCAATGCGCCGGACAATCTCAAATACGCCGAAGAGCACCGCGACATCATCCAGCGCTTCGGCCGCTTTCCGCACCGCAACAGGATACTTGGCCGCGAAACCACGGCAGAGGAAAAGGCATTCCTGGACAAAGGCGGTTTCTCAGGCTGACGCCTGCTACCGCAGCCACCAGTCACGGCCGGATGGCAACCGCTCGATGCCGGCCGCGTCGACGGCGTCCAGGCGCTCCGACACACCTCGCCCACCCACGGCAAGATCCGGCGCGATCTCGGCCAGCGGCGCCAGCACGAAGGCGCGCTCCAGCATGCGCGGATGCGGCACTTCCAGCCCGGTCTCGTGGATAATGCGGTCATCGAACACCAGAATGTCGATATCGATCAGCCGGGGCCCCCAGCGCTCTTCGCGCACGCGCTTCAGTCTGCGCTCGGCATCGAGACAGAGATCAAGCAGCGCCCGCGGCGAGAGCCGCGTCGAGAGTTCGGCGGCCGCGTTGAGAAAATCCGGCTGGTCGAGCTTGCCCCAGGGCGGCGTGCGGTAGAGCGAGGAGACGGCGGTGACGCGCGTCTCCGCATCGGCGTCGAGAATACGCAGTGCCGCGGCCATCGAGGCCGCCGGGTCCCCCAGATTGCCGCCAAGGCTGAGATAGACGGTGTTACTCGGGCCAGACAACGGTCACCTCGACGTAATCGAGCACGCCGGGCACCGGCGCGTTTGGCTTGCGCACGGTGATTTCGGCCTTCCTGATCTGGGGAAACCGCTCGGTCAGCGCCTTTGCCACCTCCATTGCCAGGGCCTCGATCAGAAAACGCCGCTCACCGGTGATGATCTTCTCGATCACCGCGAAGGCGATGCCGTAATTGACCGTTTCGCCGATGGCGTCGTCGACAAGCGCGCGCCCGGGTTCGACCGAGAGCACCGCGTCGACATAGAAACGCTGGCCGAGCGTCTCTTCCTCGTCCAGCACGCCATGCCGGGCAAAGAAAGCGCAGTTCTTCAGGCGGATGACATACATGGCTCAGCGTCCTGGTCTGTTAGGGCGAGGTGCGTCCACCTGGAGGCACAAGTACGCTCTAACACTTTTGAATCTACGCATCGTGCTTGCCGCAAATCTATTCCGATTTTCGGGCCGATGCGGCGGTGTCACGCGCCAGCATAGCATCCGCCACCGCCAGCGCGTCCACGTTGATTGCGACATCATGGACGCGAAACAGATGCGCGCCCTTGAGCCTGAGAATGACGCTGGTCGCCGCCGTCCCGACAGCGCGGTCGGCTGCATCGCGGCCGGTGACGGTGCCGATGAAGCGTTTTCGCGAGGTGCCGACCATCAACGGCAAGCCGAGCGCGTGGAGTTCGGAGAACCGCGCCATCAGGTCGAGGTTTTCCTCGGCCGTCTCCTTGGCGAAGCCAAAGCCGGGATCGAGCACGATATGGTCGTCGGCCACACCGTGCTCGCGGGCGATCTCCAGTGATTTTTCCAGGAATACAAACTGGTCGGCGATCACGTCGGGCAGCTTCTCGCGATCCCGCCCGGTATGCATGATAATCAGCCCGGCGCCGGTTTCGGCCGCGACACGCGCAATGTCGGGCTCGCGCTGCAGACCCCAGACATCGTTGACGATATGCGCGCCGGCGGCCACCGCAAGCCGCGCGGTTTCTGCACGATAGGTGTCGACCGAAATCAGCACCTCGCCGGAGCGCGCCAAAGCCTCGATCACGGGTAGGATACGCGCCTGTTCCTCGCTGGCCGATATCGCGGCGAAACCGGGGCGCGTCGATTCTCCGCCGACATCGATAATCCCGGCCCCTTCCCCGACCATGCGATGCGCCTGGCCCAGCGCCGTTTCGGGTGCATCAAACAGGCCACCGTCGGAAAAACTGTCGGGGGTGACGTTGAGGATACCGACGACCACGGCCTTGCGGCCAAGATCGAGATGGCGTCCGTGGGCCAGTTGCCATCGCCTCGCCGTCATTGCTCGTCAACCATGGGCCTATCAAGGATGTGCGATCCGCATCGGGTCAATTCCGTTGCGCCGGCAACGGCCGTAAAGCAAGGTGACCGAAGAGGCAACATGATGAAACGATCCCTGCTCTGCGCATTGCTGCTTGCCGTGACCGCCATTCCGGCGGGCGCGGCCAATCTGGTGAAGACATACAGCTATTTTTCCGTTGGCGGCAGCACCCTCGACGATATCGAGGCGCAGCTTTCCAAACATGGGCCGCAGGTCAAAAGCACGGGCTTGCGCCATCCTGGTGCGACCCGGATGGCCTTCACCACTCGCATCAGCTACGCCACGCGTGCCGGCTCCTGCCGGATCGCGGACGCCGTCGTGACCATCAAGGTCAAGGTGATCCTCCCCGAATGGCGCCGCCCACGCAAGGCCGATGCCGATGTGCGGCTGTTCTGGGATACGCTGGCCGCGGACATCAAGCGCCATGAGGAGCGCCATGTCGAGATCGCCAAGAACCATGCCCGCGAACTGGAAGACGCGCTGAAGGCGACCTATCCGCAGAAGGATTGCGATACGGCTAAGGCCAAGGCCGCCGAAATCACCGCCGCCATTCTCGCCAAGCACGACCGCGCCCAGGTTCAGTTCGATCGCGTCGAAAGCGTCAATTTCGAAAGCCGCATCCTGCGGCTCCTGCATTATCGCGTCGAGCGCATCAAGAACGGCCAGCTGCCGCCACCGGCGTGAATTCCTCTGCACGCCGGTGCAAGCCAACCGAGCCGAAGCGTAGTGGCAGCTTCGAAAAATTTTCGAGTGGCCGTCGAAATCGGCCTATAGGGAACGACATATCACGGGTTGACAGGGCACAACCCTCGAAGCACGAGCACCAGGACCGATCGCGCGGCGGATGCATCAGGCAAGCCCAAGCGGTGATCCCAACAGTGCGCAAGCGCATGGACAAAGGACTATGGACCAGGCTGTCGACAAGCAGACCATGGCGGCTGCAGCCACACCGCTGACCGAAATCGAGAAGAACGCCATCATCGGCGGCGTTCTCCTGTCGATGCTGCTGGCTGCGCTCGACCAGACCATCGTCGCGCCGGCAATGCCGACCATCGGGCGCTCTCTCGGACATGCCGAATACCTGCCATGGGTCGTCACCGGCTACCTCTTGACCGCAACCGCCGTGGCGCCGCTCTACGGCAAGATTTCCGACGTCTATGGGCGCCGGCCGACCGTCTATGCGGCGATCCTCATCTTTCTTGCCGGGTCGCTGGTCAGTGCACTGGCCCCCAACATGTTCGTGCTGGTCCTGGGACGCGCGGTCCAGGGTGCCGGCGGCGGCGGCCTTTTCGCGCTGACGCAGACCGTGGTCGGAGACCTTGTCCCGCCGCGCGAGCGGGCGCGCTATGCAGCGTGGTTCTCCGGCACCTGGGCCGTCGCCAGCGTCGCCGGGCCGCTGCTGGGCGGCACCTTCGCGGAACATCTGCACTGGTCGCTCATCTTCTGGATCAATATCCCGCTTGGTATTTTGGCGATGGCGATCATCAACAAGCCGCTCAAGAAGCTGCCGATCGCCGCCAAGAATCACAGCATCGATGGTCTTGGCGCATTGCTTCTCATCGTGGCCACGGCACTGCTGCTGCTGGCGCTGAACTGGGGCGGCAGCGCCTATCCCTGGGTATCGCGGGAAGTCATTGGCGTCCTGATCTGCTCCGCTGTTTTCTGGGTTGCCTTTGCCCTGCGGCTGATGCGGGCGGCCGAACCACTCGTCTCGCTCGAGGTGCTGGGCAACCCGATCGTCCTTGCCGGCACTCTGTCGATGTTCCTGCTGCAGGCCTCCAGCGTCGGCCTTGCCGTCTATCTGCCCGTCTATCTGCAATCGATGCTTGGCCTGACGGCCAGCGAATCGGGCATTGCGATGCTTGGCCTTCTGCTTGGAACCGTGGGCGGCGCAGCCTCCAGCGGCCGCCTGATACCACGCTTCGTCCATTACAAGCGCATCGCGATGGTCGGCGTCTTCTTCGCCATTCTGTGCCTTGGCTTGCTCGCCCTTGTCGCCGGCCATGCATCGCTGCTTGTTGTCGAAATCCTGACCATCTGCGTGGGATTGGGAACCGGGACGACTTTTCCGGTGACCACGGTCTCCGTGCAGAACGGCGTCGACCACATGCATCTTGGCGTCGCGACGGGCGTGCTGACCTTCCTGCGTTCGCTGGGCAGTGCATTGGGTGTCGCAATGCTCGGCGCCGTCGCTCTGGGCTTTGGGCTGCCGCTGGCCGGCGAAGGCGTGCAGATGGCCGGACATGCCGCATCGGTCCAGCCCTTCGTGATGATCTTTCTTGTCGCGGCCGCCACGTTGGTGCTGGGGCTCATCACACTGGCGCTGATGCCCGAGAAAGAGCTTCGCGGTCATGTCGACACTCCGGCGCCGATCCTGGCGGAGTAGAGTGGCAGAAAAGGGCTTGGTGGTTTTTCGCCGTAAAGCAATTCCCAGGAACGTGTGACGCGGTTTTCCGTCCGGAATTGCATCAATGCCCTAGCCGGAAACGCCAAGCTTCTTCTGCAGGCTGGTGGACGAGGTCGTGTACTGGAACACGATTCGCTCCCCCGGGTTGACGATGCGTTTGGCCGCCTGCGCCATCAGCGCCACCTCGTGGAATCCCGACAAGATCAGCTTCAGCTTGCCCGGATACCAGTTGATGTCACCGACGGCGAAGATCCCGGGCACCGAGGTCTGGAACTTCTCGGTATCGACCGGGATCAGATTCTCGTGGAGGTTGAGCCCCCATTCAGCGATCGGCCCGAGCTTCATCGTCAGGCCGAAGAAAGGCAGCATGCGCGTGCAAGGCACCTCGATGTCGCCGTCTGGACCACCTTTGATTGTCGCCGATGACAGCTGGCCGTCGGCGCCGGCGAGCCCGGTCACCTGGCCGACCCTGAATTCCAGCTGCTTCATCTCCTGCATCGCATACATCTTGTTGACGCTGTCGGGCGCCGCGCGGAACTCGGGCCTGCGATGCACCAACGTCACGCTTTTGGCCACCGGCTGAAGGTTGAGCGTCCAGTCGAGTGCCGAATCGCCACCGCCAACAATGACAAGGTCGTGGCCGCGAAAATCCTCCATCCGTCGCACCGAATAGAAGACGCTTTTGCCTTCATAGGCTTCGACGCCGGGAATCGGCGGGCGTTTGGGCTGGAATGAGCCGCCGCCGGCGGCGATCACCACCACCTTGGCCTCGAACACCTCGTTCTCGTCGGTGGTGACGCGAAAGCTGCCGTCTTCCAGCGTCTCGAGGCTGGAAACCATGCGGTTGTAGGTGAGGTCAGGCTTGAACGGGTGGATCTGCTCGAGGAGTTTCTCGACCAGCCCCTGTGCCGAGATCGAAGGCCAGCCGGGAATGTCGTAGATCGGCTTCTCCGGATAGAGTTCCGCGCACTGGCCGCCGGGCTTGTCGAGAATGTCGATCAGGCGGCACTTCAGGTCCAACAGGCCGAGTTCGAACACGGCAAACAGGCCGACCGGCCCTGCCCCGACAATGAGGACGTCTGTCTTGATGATGCCGGTCATGCGGTGTGCCTCGCTGCTGGATTGGCGCGAGACTGCATGACCGCCGGCCTGCTGCCAAGCGGCAGCAGGAAAAATCGGCTGTTCAGCCCTGTCGCTCCGGTACCCGCACCACCAGGCCGTCGAGTGCGTCGCGCACCTTGATCTGGCAGGACAGCCGCGAGTTCGGCTGGACGTCATAGGCAAAGTCCAGCATGTCCTCTTCCATCGCTTCCGGCTCGCCGACTTCCGCCGTCCATGCCTCATCGACATAGACATGGCAGGTTGCGCAGGCACAGGCGCCGCCGCACTCCGCCTCGATCCCCGGCACGGCGTTGCGGATGGCGTTTTCCATGACCGTCGAGCCGTTTTCGGCGTCCACGTCGAACTGTGTGCCGTCATGGGCGATGAAGGTCAGCTTGGTCATTTGTCACCTGAAGGGAGTTTCCGCCGAGATAATCACTCTGGCAGACAAGTCAACTGCCGCGCGAAAGCGCCGCTCGGTGACGTTTTTCCGCAAACTGGATCAGCGACTGATGGCGGCGATGAAATCGCGCACTTCGTCGATCAGCGTGCCAAGCCGCTTCAGTGTCTGGCCGTCATCAGGCCGACGCTCGATCTCGGTGGCGCAATCGGCGATGGCGAAGGCGCCGACACCGCGAGCCGACCCTTTCAATCCGTGAGCCAGCAGCAGCCGGTCCTTGAGGTCGGCATCGACTATTTTGTCGCGCACCGACTGCGCCTGCTGTACAAACAGCGCCAGCACTTCCTGCTCCAGGCTGCGGTCACCCATCGTCTGCCGGGCAAGGTGTGCCAAATCGACCGGCCTGGACCGCGCCGTTCCCGATACGTCGCCCCCGGGCATTGAGAAGGCAATGCCGCTTTCGCTACGCATGAACTCGAACTCCGTTTTCTTCGGCCGCCTGAAAAACTAGGCGAATCCAATGGATAACGGGTTAACGAATGGCCCGGAAAAATGTTGCGAAAGCGGCGCCCAAATCACGGTTCCGTTAACCTTATATTTAAAGTTTTACGTATCCCGCCGAATGCATGTTTTCTTTACCCCCCTGTGTCATTACGATACGAGGGTCCATTTTCAGCCTCCTGCGCGGGGGTACCACAAACAGAATTATAAGCCCGCGGCAGCTAGTACAGGGTAGCGAAGGCATGGCGAAGAAACCAACGACAACGACCAGAACTCTCGACAGCGATGTGGCCAGGGAGCTCGAAAAAGCACTCGATTTCGACCTCAGCGGTGATCTTGGCAGCGGCGACCTCGATATCGCGGCTTCGATGGAAGATCTGGAAGCGCAGATATCCCAAGCCGCCGACGAGCTGGCCCGCGAGGGGCGCGACCAGAAGCCGGCTCCCGCCGCCAATCAGGCCGAGGCCGCTCAGCCCGCGTCCAAAACCCAGCCCACGCCCAAGCCTACCGAACTGCGCCCTGTGGAAACACGCAACGGCGGCCAGCCCGCGGCGGGCTTCGCGCCTGCCAATGACGATCGCCAGAAGGACTACAAGACGCTCCTGCACAGCCTGAACAGGCGTGCCTCCAACACCGTCTATTGGGTCATTGCCTTTGTTTCGCTCGCCTGGATCGCGGGCGCCGTCGGGCTGGCCAACCTGCTTTTCGGACCGAGCATCTGGCATATCCGCACCCTTGACCAGTTCTTTGCCCGTCCCGAGCTGATTGGCCTTGCGGTCGCGGCGATCGTGCCGGTCATCCTGTTCTGGGCCTTCGCGGCGATGATTCGCCGTGCCCAGGATATGCGCATCGCCGCCCAGTCGATGACGGAAGTGGCGTTCCGCCTGACCGAGCCGGAAAACATGGCTCAGGATCGCGTCATGATGATCGGCCAAGCCGTTCGCCGCGAGGTGGCGGCCATGGGCGAAGGCATCGAACGCACGCTTGCCCGCGCGGTGGAGCTGGAAACCCTGGTCCACAGCGAAGTCAACCAGATCGAGCGCTCCTATACGGAAAACGAGAACCGGATCCGTTCGCTCGTCGACGGGCTCGGCAGCGAGCGCGAGGCGGTCGTCACCCATGCCGAGCGCGTCCGCGCCTCGATCGCCGGCGCGCATGAGACGCTCAAAGACGAAATCGGTGCCGCCAGCGACATCATTCGCGACAGCATCCTCAACGCATCGACCAAGCTGTCGATGACGATCACCAATTCCGGCGACACGCTGATCGACCGCATCAATGAAAGCTCGCTGTCGATCTTCGATTCGGTGGAAGGCCGGCTTGATACCATCACCGACCGGCTGTCGACCTCCGGCGAGGCTTTCGCCAGCCTGCTCGACACGCGCATTGCCAAGCTGACGGATACGACGGACGGCCTGACCCGGTCGTTGACCGATCTGCTCGACGATCGCACCACCGGCATGGTGTCGCTGCTCGGCGGCGCCGCGCGTACCCTCAATTCGGAATTCGAGGCCAGCCTCAACAGCATCGAGCGCACGCTCGCCGAACGCGGCCAGGCATTGATCAGCGAATTCCAGACCCGCGCCGAGGCGCTGGACACCGGCACGCAGAAACTCAACGCGGCACTCGAGGCCCGCGCGCGCCAGATCAACGAGACGCTGGTCGAACGCGCCCGTGAAATTGCCCACACCTTCGCCGAGAGCAAGGACGCGCTGGCCGCGATGATCGATCAGGGCAAGACCCAGATCGGCGCCGACATGGCCGACATCGTCACCTCGACATCGAGCATGCTGGAGGCCCGCGCTAGCGATTTCGCCGGGCGCATGGAAGCCGCGCGTCACGTCGTCTCGCGTTCCTTCGACGCCGATATCCAGCGGCTCGCCGATGCCCGCGCCGGCATCGAGGAAGCCGTCGAAAACCACAGCCGCAAACTGTCCGAAAGCCGCGAGCGCATGGCGGCCGCGATGGAGGCGGATCTGGCGAAATTCGCCGAAGGCCGCGAAGGCATCGATGCGGCGGTGACCAACCAGGTGCAGAAGCTGGCCGAAGGCCGCAACCTGATCGCGCGTGCCCTCGAAGAGGACCTGCGCAAGGTCAACGAATCGCGTGCTGCCATCGATGCCTCGCTCGGCAGTCATCTCGAAAGGCTGGAAGAAGGCCGCAACCGGCTCTCGCTGGCTCTCAACGAAGACTCCGGGAAGCTTGTGCAAGCTCGTACGATCATTGACGAAATGGTCGCCGGACATGTCGGCAAGCTGGCCGAGGGCCGCAACATACTGTCGCGCGCCCTGGAAGCAGATCTCGGCAAACTGTCCGAAAGCCGCGCCAGCATCGACGGACTGGTTGCCGGCCAGGTCGAGAAGATCGCCGAGGGCCGCGCCGTGCTCGCCAAGGCGCTCGAAAACGACATTGTCGGCATCAAGAGCCTGATCGAGACCCACTCGGCAATGCTGGCGGAAGACCGCAGCCAGCTTGGCCGTTCGCTCGAGAACGACCTCTCGGGCATCAGGACCCTGATCGACGATCATTCGGGAAGGCTCGCCAGCGACCGCAGCCTGCTGTCGCAGACGCTCGAAGCCGACCTTGCCAAACTGGCCGAAAGCCGCTCCAGCATCGACGGCCTCGTCGCCGGCCAGGTCGAGAAGCTGGCCGAGGGCCGCGACATTCTCAAGCGCGCGCTGGAATCGGACCTCAACACCATTCAGGGCGTCATATCCAGCCAGTCGGAAAAACTGGCGGAGGATCGCGGGCAGCTTTCGCGGATCCTGGAAGCCGACCTGCAGAATGTGAACAGCGTCATCGCCGACCACATGAACAGGCTGGTTCAGGATCGTTCGACTTTGTCGAAGGCTCTCGAGGACGACCTCGCCAAACTGGCCGAGAGCCGTTCCAGCATCGACGGGCTGGTCGCCGGCCAGGTCGAGAAGCTGGCCGAAGGCCGCGACATCCTGCGGCGGGCGCTGGAAGCCGACCTCAACACGATCAAGAACACCGTTGCCGACCAGTCGCAGAGGCTGGTCGATGACCGCGCCCAGTTCGCCCGGGCCCTCGAGGCTGATCTCGAAGGCGTCAACAGCCTTGTCCAGGGCCATGCCGAAAGGCTTGCACAGGACCGATCGACACTTTCCAGGGCATTGGAAGACGATCTCGCCAAACTGGCCGAGAGCCGCTCGAGTATTGATGGGCTGGTTTCGGGCCAGGTCGAGAAGCTGGCCGAAGGCCGCAACATCCTCAAGCGTGCGCTCGATGGCGATCTCGAGACGATCAGGGGCACCATTGCTGATCAGTCGCAGAAACTGGTGGATGACCGCGCACAGTTCGCCCGGGCTCTCGAAGCCGACCTTGAAAGCGTCAGCGGCTTGGTAAACAGCCACGCCGAACGGCTCGTCCAGGATCGTTCGACCCTGTCGAGGGCGCTCGAGGACGATCTTGCCAAACTGGCTGAAAGCCGTTCGAGCATCGACGGTCTGGTCGCCGGCCAGGTGGAGAAGCTGGCCGAAGGCCGCGACATTCTCACGCGCGCTCTCGAAGCCGATCTGGCCAAACTGGCCGAAAGCCGCTCCAGCATCGACGGCGTGGTCGCAGGTCAGGTGGAGAAGCTGGCCGAAGGTCGCGACATTCTCAAACGCGCGCTCGAAGCCGATCTGCAGAAGCTGACCGAAAGCCGCAGCGACATCGATGACATCATCTCCGGCCATGTCGGCAAGCTGGCTGAAGGCCGCAACATGCTGAGCCGCGCTCTGGAAGACGATCTCGGCAAGCTCGCCGAGACCCGCAAGGATGTCGATCGCTCCCTGTCCGGCCATATCGACCAGATCGCGGCCAGGAGCACCGACATTTCGGCCGCTATCGCAGCCGATGTGGACAAGATCGAGCAGGCGTTCAGCCGCCAGACCGGTATCATCGAGGAACGCGCCGGGACCATGGAGCGCGCGCTCTCGACCGGTGTCGACAATGTTCGCGGCGTGCTCGAGAGGAGCGCGGTCTTCGTTGCCGGCGCATTGCGTGAAAAGGTCCTGGAAGTCACTAGCGCGCTGCATGAGCAGGCCGGCGCGGCCTTCAGCGACGCGGACCGCAAGATCGCCGAGCGCGCCGAACAGACGTCCGCGGCCCTGTTGGCGCGGGCCGAAGATATTGCCCGTACCTTCGAGGAGGCCGATCGCCGCCTCCACGCCCGTGCGGAAGATACGTCGAACGCCTTGCTTGCCCGTGCCGACGATACCTCCAGCTCACTGCTGGCCCGTGCCTACGAAACCGCCGATCAGCTGGCTGCCCGTGCCAGCGAAATCGCCGGCACCTTCGACAGGGCGGACCAGAGGCTCGCCGCGCGCACCCAGCAAACCGCCGATCAGCTAAACGCCCGTGTAAGCGAAATCGCCGGCACCTTCGACGCGGCGGACCAGAAGCTCGCCGCGCGCGCCCGGGAAACCGCGGATCAGCTTGCTGCCCGGGCCCAGGAAACCGCCGATCATCTGTCTGCCCGCGCGGGCGAGATCGCCGGTACGTTTGACGACGCCGACCAGAAGCTGGTTGCCCGTGCCGTCGAGACGGCACAGTCGCTGGCCGCCCGCGCCGGCGACATCCTGCGCAACTTCGAAAGCGCCGACCAGAGGCTCGGCATGCGTATCGGCGAATCGGCCGAGGCGCTCGCCGCCCGAGCATCCGATCTCGGCCGTATTTTCGACGCCGCCGACCAGCAATTGGTCGCGCGCATCGCGGAAGGATCGGACGCGCTATCCAACCGTGCGTCGGAAATCGGCCGTATCTTTGACGAGGCCGACCAGCGTCTGGTTTCGCGCATCGCCGACAGCTCTTCGACGATCGGCGAGCATGCGCAGACCATCGTCGGTGCTTTCGCCAGCACCGAGCAGAGGGTCGCCGACCGTGCGCGCCAGACCGGCCAGGAACTGGCCGTGCATGCCCGCGAGATCGAGCAGGCGCTTGCCGGCGCAGACGAGCGTCTGGCATCGAGCGCGGCGGCCGCGGCCGCTCGTGTCGAGGAGCAGATCGCCGGGGTCGAGAACCGGCTCGCCAACACCACGGAAACGATCGGCCAAAAGCTCAATGAGCAGGTTTCGACCGCCGAGGCACAGCTTGTTTCGCGCGCCAATGTGATCGCGGAGACCTTTACCGCGGTAGGCCAGCATATCGGCCAAAGCACCAACGACGCCGCCAAGACGATCGGCGCCAATACCCGCGAGCTCAACTCCATGCTCGCGGCGCGGTCGGCCGAAATGTCGAAGATCCTCGATGAGACCGCACGGCCATTGGTCGAGCGCTTCGCCCAGGGCGGCTCCGAACTGCAAAAGAGCATGGAAGAGGTCACCGAACGCGCCGCCGAGAAGCTGCGCAGCGAGAATGCAGCTCTTGTCAACGCGCTCGCCAGCCGCACCGCCGAGACCTTGTCGGCGGTCGAAGGCGCCCGCTCGTCGCTGTCCGACAGCGTCGCCGACCTCATCGGCCGCATGACAAAGTCCAGTTCGCAGCTCGGTCAGTTGATCGAGCAGGCCGCGGTCAACCTCAGCCAGGTCGACGAACGCCTGACCGGCAGCACGCAAAGCTTCGCGGCCACCACCGAAAAGGCGGCTCAGACCTTTGCCAGCTCGGCGCGCCTGGTTGATTCCAACACCACGAGACTGACAGAGCTGTCGTCGTCGACCTTGCGCGAAGTGGCATCGATCGCCACCAAGTTCGACGAGCACAGCCGCCTGCTGGTCAGCGCCTCGGACCTCCTGAGCTCGGCCCAGAGCAACCTCGAGCACACGCTGGAAAGGCAGTCGTCGCTCGAAGAGCTCGCCGTCGGCCTGGTCAAGAAGTCGGAGGACCTCGAAAGGGTCATGCGCTCCTTCGAAAACCTCGTCGGTCAGACGTTGCAGAACGCCGAGGGCAAGACGCTGGAGTCCGCAGACAAGATCCGCAACGCCATCACCGATGTCGTTGATTCGGCCACCAAGCGCTTCGCCGATGCGACCGAGGAGATGCGTCGCACCGCCGGCTCGATCAAGAGCGAACTCGACCTCACCCGCGCCGAACTCAAGAAGGGCGTCATCGAGATGCCGGAAGAGGCAAAGGAATCGACCTCTGCCATCCGCCGCGCCGTCTCGGAGCAGATCAACGCCTTGAAGGAGCTTTCGGACATCGTTGCGAAGTCCGGTCGCGGTGGCGACGCCTCGGAGCCGCGCGGCCTGCGCCCGGCGCCGCCGGCGCCACGCGCCGCCGAACCGCCGCGTCGTGCCCCTGCACCGCAGCCGGAACTTCGTGCGCCGCAGGCGCCGCTGGGTGGCACGGCGCTGCGCGGCACGCTCGACCTCGATCGTCCGGCCGAAGCGCCACCGCGCCCGCGCTCCGACGCCAGTGCCCGGACGCCGCAGGGCGGCTGGGTGCGCGATCTTCTGACCGCGGCATCGAACGACGCAGACCTCGGGCCCACGGCACCGGCGGCGCCCGCGGAAGCACCGCGCGCAACCCCTGCCCAGCGCTCGCCGCTGCATGTCGTGGAATCACTGAACTCGCTCTCAGTCGACATCGCGCGAGCCATCGACCACGATGCCTCGATCGAGTTGTGGAACCGTTATCGGCGCGGCGAACGTGACGTCTTCACCCGCCGGCTCTACACGCTGAAGGGTCAGCAGACATTCGACGAGATTCGCCGCAAATATCAGGCCGAGGCCGAATTCCGCGCCGCCGTCGACCGCTACTGCGACGACTTCGAGAAGCTGCTCAAGGATGTCTCGCGCAACGATCGCGACAACATCATGGCGCAGACCTATCTGACCTCGGACACCGGTAAGGTCTACACCATGCTGGCCCACGCCAGCGGTCGCTTGCATTAAACCGGGAATTGAACAGGCGGGGCCTTGGCCTCGCCTGTGACTATCCTAAACTTTCCGGCGCATGCTGACCCTGTCCCCATGGGGCGCTGTTCTGTCCTGGGGCAAGGACGAACTGAACACGATCGTCATCAGTTGCCATGTCGCGGGCATTTCCCCTTCCGTCCCGGCCACCCGGTTTGGCAACGCCGTAAAGCTGCTGATCGCGGTTGGGATGCCGATCGAGGATTTGGCCAGGACGCCGAGCAAAAGGCTTGCGGACTATTATCGCGTCGACCACCCGCGTTGCAGGGGACAAGACGCGCTCGACGATGCGCTGTCCCCGACCTATACCCTGCAGCACCTGATGAAGACTGGAAAGCTGCGGCCTGATGTCTTCGAGCACAGATAGCCAGAAAGCGTCGCCGCCCCTGCCGCTCAGATCACCGAATCGGTCCAGCGAACGATTTGCCTGGCGGCATCGCCGAACGCGCTGTCGAGCGCACTGACATAGGCGGGATTGCCGCGCCCCGAAACGGGCGCGGTCGCGGTGAAGCTCTTGGAAGCGCGCACCTCGCCATTGCGGTCGTTGAGGATGCGCACGAACAGGTCAACCTCGGCATGTTCGCCGCCCTCGACGCGAACTTCGAAGGATCGGATCTCGACAATCACCTGGTAATCGATCGCCAGCCCCTCGCCCGGCTTGCCGACGCCGGCAAAACTGCCCGAGCGCTGAAACGTCTCGGCCAACCGCGCCTGCACGATCAGGGGCAGGCGGTCAGCCCATTGCGCGCCCTTCAGATACTGGATCGAGCGGTCGGAGGGCTTGATGACGATGTTCTGGCTGTCCAGCGCCTTGAGCGCCGAAGGCTGGGCGATCAGGATCTGGCGACGGCTGTGGCCATGTGCCTCGACCGAAGGTGCCGACAGCTCAAACGTGTCGAGTGGCGCGGGTCCGCCGCCCGGCAGAGCCGCGCAGCTGGCGAGGGCCAAGGCAAGCAATGCCACGCCCGATCTGGACACAATCGACTTCACGCACGCCCCCTACCATCCCCGTTATTTATCGACCTCAAAAATAACCTACATCCGCAATGATTGTTTCTGAGGCGAGCAGACGCCGAAGTCAACGCCGCGCCCTGCCGTCGAACTGCCGAACCTCGCCTTCGCCACCCGAGAGAATGCGCTGTGGATTGCGGCTGAGATCTGTCACCGCCTCCTCGATGCGACCGATCGAACGGCGGCTGTCCTGCACCAGCGCCTCGACATTCGAAAGTCCCTGGCCCGAGAAGCGCGCCAGATTGTCGGTGATGGTCCCAAGCCGCGCATTCAGTGTATCGGCAACCTGCTTGAATGATTTCAGCGTCGCCCTGGCATCGGCCATCACGCCATCGGCCTGGCCCGATCCGAGCAAGGTGTCGACCCTGGCGAGGATGCCGTCGACACGCACCGAAGCATCGTTGAGCCGTTGCGCAAGCTGCTTGGCGTCCTTGATGGTCTGGTTGATATCGTCGGCGCGGTTGGCGAACTTGTTGGTCACGACGGCGATATCGGCGGCGGCCTTGTTGGCGCTTTCGCTGGCCTTCTGGATGTTGGCTAGAGCCGTACGCACCTGCGCCGGGTCGATGCCGTCGAGCACCCCGTCGACCTTGGCCAGCGTGCCTTGCGTCTGCTTGGCGAAATCATTGACCGACCCGACCGCGGTATCGACATTCCTGATGACGCCGTCGAGCTGCCGTGACGTTTCCTTGAGGTTCGCGGTCACGGTATCGACATTGGCCACGATGCTCTTGATCTTGTCCTTGTCGACGGCATTGAGCAGTCCTTCCGCCGCCTTCAACGTGCCGTCGAGTTTGCCGGACACACCCTTCAACTCGTCGGAGAGCGCGCTGACGCTGGACAGGAACTTGTCGATGCCGTCGGAATTCCTGGCCAGCGCATCGGAGAAGGTCTGCACGTTGTGCACGGTCTGCGTCAGCGGTCCACGGACATCCTTGGTGAAGCCCTCGAGTTCGCTCAGCACCTTGTCGGCGCGGTTGAAGATGTTCTGCGCGGTCTGCAGCAGATTGGTCACGGCCGACGGGTTGGCGATGATCTCGGCGACCTTGCCTTCCTTTTCCGCCTGGTCGAGCAGCTTCACTTCCTTGGGATCGGCGCCCTTGAGTTCGATATTGGCCTGCCCGGTAAGACCGGCAAGGCCGATATCGGCCTGCGTCGACTTGGTGATCGGCGTCAGCCGATCGATCTCGGTGTCGGCAATGGCGACAGTCGGATTGTCGACGTCGATATAGACACGCTTGACGTCACCGACCTTGACGCCGTTGAACAGCACGAAGCTGCCGCGGCCGAGGCCGGAAGCCGAGCCCGGGATGCGCACGCGCAGCAGGGCCGTCTCGCCCCTGTCGCCGATCGCGGCTGTCCAATAGACGAAGCCGAACGCCGCCAGGATCGCAACCAGCGTAAAAATGCCGACAATGACGTAGTTGGCTCTGGTTTCCATTGCTTCACTTATGGCTATGCACGCGTGGCAAGATCAAGTTGCCGGGCGCGTTTTCCGCGGAAATAGGATTTTACCCACGGCTCCTCGCTCTTCAGCATGTCGTCGATTGTGCCCTCGACCAGCACCTTTTTCTTGCCGAGTACCGCCACGTGATCGCAAGCGGTGAACAGGGTGTCCAAGTCGTGCGTGACCATATAGACGGTCAGATCCATGGTGTCGCGCAGCTTGACGACGAGTTCGTCGAACTCGGCCGCGCTGATCGGGTCGAGGCCGGACGTCGGCTCGTCGAGAAAGACGATGTCCGGATCGAGCGCCAGGGCGCGCGCAAGCGCGGCGCGTTTGATCATGCCGCCGGAGAGTTCGGAGGGGAATTTCTGCGCCGCATCCGGCGGCAGTCCAACCAACTCGATCTTGAGCAGCGCCAGCTCGTCCATCAGCTTCTTCGGCAAGTCGAGATATTCGCGCATCGGCACCTGCACGTTCTCCAGCACGGTCAGCGCCGAAAACAGGGCGCCATGCTGGAACAGCACGCCAAGGCGCATGTCGATGCGCAGCCGCTCGATGTCGCTTGCCTTGTCGACATCGACCCCGAACAGCCGGATCGTTCCAGACTGCTTCGGCACCAACCCGAGAATGGTTCGCAACAGGACGGACTTGCCGGCGCCCGACGCACCGACGAAACCCAGGATCTCGCCGCGTCTGATGTCGAGCGACAGCTTGTCAAGGATCAGCTTGTCCTCGATGGCAACGGTGACGTCGCGCACCGAGAGCACGATTTCGCTCTCGTCCTGTTCCTGCGTCGTCATCCCACTGCCCTTCGCCATCTTAGAACTCGATCGCGGCGTAGAACATGGCGAAGAGCCCGTCGAGGATGATGACGACGAAGATCGACTTCACCACCGAGGCAGTCACGTGCTGGCCGAGTGACTCGGCGCTGCCGCCGACCTTCATGCCTTCGACGGAAGCGATGGTGCCGATGATCATCGCCATGAACGGCGCCTTGATCAGCCCGGCAAAAATGGTGCTGAGATCGATGGCGACCCGGAGCCTGTCGAGGAAAGCGGCCGGTGGAATGTCGGAATAGAGCCAGGCCGCGACAATGCCGCCGCCGAGTGCGGCGAAGTTGGCGATGATCGTCAGGCACGGCAAGGCGATCACCAGCGCAACCAGGCGCGGAAAGACCAGGACGCCGATCGGATTGAGACCGATGACCTTCAGCGCGTCGACCTCCTCGCGCATCTTCATCGAGCCGATCTCGGCGGTGATCGCGCTGCCGGAGCGGCCGGCGATCATGATTGCCGTCATCAGCACGCCGAGTTCGCGCAGGATCAGCACGCCGACGAGGTCGACGACGAAGATATCGGCACCGAAATAGCGGAGCTGATAGGCGCCTTGCTGGGCAACGATGGCACCGACGATCGCCGACATCAGCACCACCACCGGAATGGCGCCGACGCCCATGCGGTCGATCTGGTTGAAGATCGCCGCCGGGTTGACGGCATGGCCGCGGCCGAGCTTCATCTGCGCGCCGCGGATGGTGGCGCCCAATATGTTCATCGAGGCGAGGAAATCGTCGCGCATCTCGTAAACGCGCCGGCCAACCGCCTCCAGGGCACGAATGATGATGTTCGGCGGCCGCGCCGGCCCCGATTCGGGCTCGCGGCGCACGGCTTCGCCCACGGCGTCGAGCAGGATGGAGGCGATCTCGCTTTGGCCCTGCATCCGGACCTCGACGTTCTTCTTCTCGAACACGCTGACCAGCCGGTCGATCAACCAGGCGCCGGCGGTATCGATCTTCTCGATTTTCGAAAGATCGAGGGCCAAGGTCCTGAAACCGCTTCGCTTCTCGATCTTGCGCATGTCGGCGTCGATCAGCGCGACGGTTCGTGTCGTCCAGATTCCGGAGAACGCGCAACCGAGAACGTCGCCCTCCTCGCCGACCGCCACGCGTGGGCCGTGGTCAGCCTCCGAGGCGGTCGTACCGCTTGCGTCGCGCTTGCCGATGGTCAACATGGCGTCTGTTTAGCCTGATGGGTCCGACCTTGTCGATTTGCCGACAACCCTTCTCGCACAGCCGGAGCAGAAAAATATGGCGCGTGTCATTTCGGTCGAGGCGGAACGTTTCCCGATCGCCGGAACCTTCACCATTTCGCGCGGTTCCAAGACCGAGGCCGAGGTCATCACCTGCACGATCCGTGAAAACGGACATGTCGGGCGCGGTGAATGCGTTCCCTACAAACGCTACGGCGAGACCATGGACGGTGTGCGCGACGCGATAGAGGCCATGCGCGAACGGATTGCCGGCGGCATGGATCGGACCGCCCTGCTCTCGGCCATGGCGGGCGGCGCCGCGCGCAACGCTGTCGACTGTGCCCTGTGGGATCTCGAGGCAAAGATCAGCGGAATACCGGTGGCCGACGCCATGCATTCCGCTCCGCTGTCGAGCCTCGAAACAGCCTACACCCTGTCGCTCGCCGAACCGGAGGCGATGGCGGCGCAGGCGCGTGGCAATGCCATGCGGCCTCTGCTCAAGGTCAAGATCGGGGGCGACAACGACATGGCCAGGATTCGCGCTGTCACGGAGGCTGCGCCGCAAAGCCGTATCATCCTCGATGCCAATGAGGGGTGGACCGACGAGAACATCGAGGCCAATCTCGCCTTTGCCGCACAACATGGCATCGCGCTTGTCGAACAGCCCCTGCCCGCCGGACACGACGAGATCCTGCGCCGGATTGCGCATCCGGTGCCGATCTGTGCCGACGAAAGCGTGCATGAGACAAAGGACCTCGGTTCGCTGGTCGGCCTCTATGACGCGGTCAACATCAAGCTCGACAAGACGGGCGGCCTGACGGAGGCGCTCGTGCTTCGCCACCGGGCTCGGGATCTGGGGTTCGGCATCATGGTCGGATGCATGGTCGGCACATCGCTGGCGATGGCGCCGGCGGTGCTGCTTGCGCAGGGAGCCGATTTCGTCGACCTCGATGGCCCGCTGCTGCTTGCGCGCGACCGCCAGCCGGGCCTGGTCTACAAGGGTTCGCTGGTCTCACCGCCGGACCGGGTGCTGTGGGGCTGAGCGCGCGGCAAGCCCGATCAGCACCAGGCCGACGATGGCGATCGGAATCATCGCCAGGAAACCGTCGACCCCGAGACGATCATAGAGCGGACCGGAAGCCAGCGTGACGGCGGCCATGAAGAAGCCGTTGAAGAAATAGGCGATGCCTTGCGCAGCGCCCGTGCGCTCTTCCGAGACGGTCTCGCCGATCATTTTCTGCAGGCCGATCAGCACCATCGCGACGGACACCGAATGCAGCGACTGCACTGCGAAGAAGCCGGCGATGCCAAGGCCGAGCGGCCATACCAGTGGAAAGATGATCCAGCGTACGATCGACCCGATGCCGGCGATGACCATCACCCTGACGACGGGCACAGAGGCAAAAATGCGGTTGAAAAACAAAAACATGCAGACTTCGGACACCACGCCCCAGGCCCACAGCAGGCCGACGACCGAATCGCTGAGGCCGATCGATTTCCAGTAGATGGAAACGAAGCCATAGAGGAATGCATGGCTGGCGGTGATGATGCCGACGCCAAGGGTGAAGTAGAGGAAATAGGCGTTGAAGAGACTCGGCGCCGCGTGCTGGATTTCCACCGCCGACAACGGCGAGGCCTTGCGCGGCCGCCCCATGCGCGGCGCCAGCAGCCCTGCAGTGAGTGCCGCGCCAAGGGCCAGGAATATGATGACCGGAACGGCTTGAGGACCGCTGGCCGCCAGGATGAAGCCGCCCGCGACATTGGCGCAGAGATAACAGATTGAACCCCATTTGCGCATGCTGGCGTAGTTCGAGCCGAAGCGGCGCACGCCCGAAAGCGCCAGCGAATCGGCGATCGGCGAATGCGGCGTCCAGACGATAGTCAGCGCCAGCGACACAGCCAGCACCGTCGAGTAGGTCGGCGTGAGAAAATACCCCGCCGACAAAAGCAGCGCGGCCGCCACCAGCGCGACATAGACATCGGCGCGGTCCCTCGCCCGATCGGCGAGTGTGGTCAGCAACGGCGTCGTCACCACACGCATGAACATAGGCGCCGCCAGGATGACGGCGATCTGCTCGGCGTGAAACCCCTTGGCCTGCAGCCAGAGCGGGAAATAGGGCAGATGCGTGCCAAGCGACAGGAACAACGTGCCGAAGATCAGGCTCATGCGCAGTTCGAAATGGCGTGGCTTGACGAGTTGTTCTGGCGAAAGCGGCGGCAGGGACATGAATCGATCCAATTGCGCCGCATTCCGTCAGCCGGTCAGCAACGTGGGTCGACCCATAACATAGGGGAAAACCGGGCGAAACCGGTTGGACTAATCGATTAGTGCCGAACCTCTGAGGAAATTCGGCTCAGGCCGCCTGCCCTACCCGATCTTCGATGAGCAACGGAATGAAAGGCTCGTCCGGCGCCTCGGGCAGGACATGCGCCCAGGTCAGGATTTCCATCCGGCCGTCGAAATGTTCGACCACGGCCGTGCAGCTCTCCACCCAGTCGCCGGTGTTGATGTAGCGCACGTCCTCGAAATTCTCGATCGCCGCATGGTGGATGTGGCCGCAGATGACGCCGTCGACATGCGAGCGGCGCGCCTCCTCGGTGAGCACGGTCTGGAACGAGCCGATGAAGTTGACCGCCTTCTTGACCTTGACCTTTGCCCAGGACGAGAACGACCAGTAGGGCAGGCCGAGCAATTGGCGCAGCCGTGTCACCACGCGGTTGACGATCATCGCGGCGTCATAGGCATGATCGCCGAGATAGGCGAGCCAGCGCTGATTGTGGACGACGGTGTCGAACTGGTCGCCATGGATGACGAGCAGGCGTTTGCCATCGGCGGTTTCGTGGATCGCACGGTCGGCGACGACGATGCCGCCGAAATGCACGCCCTGGAACTGGCGAGCGAACTCGTCGTGGTTGCCGGCGATATAGGTGATGCTGGCGCCCTTGCGCGCCTTGCGCAGCAGTTTCTGCACGACGTCGTTGTGGCTTTGCGGCCAGTGCCAGCTGCGCCGCAGCCGCCAGCCGTCGACGATATCACCGACCAGATAGATGATGTCGGCGTCATGATAGCGCAGGAAATCGATCAGGAACTCGGCCTTCGCCGCCTTCGAGCCCAGATGGACGTCGGAAATGAACATGCTGCGGAAAGTGCGGGGCTCTTGGCCTGACATCGCGATTTCACCCTTGCTTTCGAGCAGCCTATGCGCCGATTCATGCAACAACCGTATGACGGTTGCGATTGGTCCAGCGCTGGCGCTAGCCTGCCGGGCAAATCACAGGAGAAATTCGTCATGGATCTCGGTATCAGGGGAAAGAAGGCTATCGTCTGCGCTTCGAGCAAGGGGCTTGGGAAAGGCTGTGCCATGGCGCTGGCCGAAGCCGGTTGCGATATCGTCGTCAACGGCCGCAACGCGGAGCTGGTGGCGAAAACCGCCGCCGAGCTGCGCCAGCGCTATGGCGTGACGGTGACGGAAGTCGTTGGCGATGTTTCGAAATCGGAGGTGCAGAAGGCGCTGCTTGCCGCCTGCCCGGAACCCGACATCCTCGTCAACAACAATGGCGGGCCGCCGCTTCGCGATTTCCGCGAGCTCGATCGCGCCAAGATCCTTGAAGGCGTCACCCAGAACATGGTGACGCCGATCGAGCTGGTGCAGGCCGTCCTCGACGGCATGGCGGCGCGCGGCTTCGGCCGTATCGTCAACATCACCTCACTGTCGGTCTATGTCCCCATCCCCGGCCTTGACCTGTCGTCCGGCGCGCGCGCCGGCCTGACTTCGTTCCTTGCCGGCGTGGCGCGAACGGTGATCGATCGCAACGTCACCATCAACTCTCTCTTGCCCGGCAAGCTCGACACCGACCGCCTGCGCGGCCCGCACGAGGCCGGTACCGTCGAGGATCCCGCGGCGGCCGCGGCGCGCAAGACCCGCATCAGCGCCGATGTGCCGGCCAAGCGGCTCGGCACGCCGGAGGAATTCGGCCAGATCTGCGCCTTCCTGTGCTCGGTCCATGCCGGCTATCTGACCGGACAGAACATACCGGTCGACGGCGGTCTCTACGTCAGCGCCTTCTGATCGGAGGGGCGGCAAAACGGCGCGACTCATCTGGCATGAAACAGCCGCAAATATCTGACATCTAGTGATTTTCGACGTGCCGACCCATAAAGCCATCGGCGCGTCAATTAGCGTCGCGAAAACCGCTGACCTCATGCTAAAAGGACTCTCGAAGCAGGTTTCGAGGGAGCGGCCGCATGGAAGGCGAGAACAAGAAGACGGCACGTTCGGATCTCGACGAAGCCGCCCTCTACTTCCACAAGCATCCGACGCCGGGAAAGCTTGAGATCCAGGCGACCAAGCCGCTCGGCAACCAGCGCGACCTGGCGCTCGCCTATTCGCCCGGCGTGGCGGCCCCTTGCCTCGAAATCCGCGACAATCCGGCGACCGCCGCCGACTACACGGCGCGCGCCAACCTCGTCGGCGTCGTCTCCAACGGCTCGGCCGTGCTCGGCCTCGGCAATATCGGCCCGCTGGCCTCGAAGCCGGTCATGGAAGGCAAGGCGGTCCTGTTCAAGAAGTTCGCCGGTATCGATGTCTTCGACATCGAGATCGACGCCCCGGAGATCGAGCGCATGGTCGAGACCGTCGCCGCTCTCGAGCCCACTTTCGGCGGTATCAACCTCGAGGACATCAAGGCGCCGGAGTGTTTCGAGGTCGAGGAGCGTCTGAAGGCCCGCATGGGCATTCCGGTGTTCCACGACGACCAGCACGGCACCGCCATCATTGTCGCCGCCGCCGTGCTCAACGGGCTGGAATTCGCCGGCAAGACCATATCGGACATCAAGATCGTCACCTCCGGCGCGGGTGCTGCCGCGCTCGCCTGCCTGAACCTTCTGGTCTCGCTTGGCGCCAAGGTCGAAAACATCTGGGTCACCGACCGCTTCGGCGTCGCCTACAAAGGCCGGGCCGACGAGATGGATCGCTGGAAAGACCCCTATGTGAAGGACACCGAGGCGCGCACGCTTGCCGATGTCCTCCCAGGCGCCGACGTTTTCCTCGGCCTTTCGGCGGCGGGCGTGCTGAAGCCGGAACTGCTCGAGCATATGGCGCCGAAGCCCTTGATCCTGGCTCTGGCCAACCCCAATCCGGAGATCATGCCGGAAGTGGCGCGCGCGGCGCGTCCCGACGCCATGATCTGCACTGGCCGGTCCGATTTTCCCAATCAGGTCAATAATGTCCTGTGTTTTCCTTACATGTTCCGAGGCGCGTTGGATTGCGGTGCCAGCGCCATCAACGAGGAGATGAAGATGGCCGCGGTGCGGGCCATCGCCGCCCTTGCCCGCGAGGAGCCATCGGACGTCGCCGCACGCGCCTATTCCGGCGAGACGCCGATCTTCGGACCCGAATTCCTGATCCCCTCGCCCTTCGATCCGCGTCTCATCCTGCGCATCGCGCCGGCGGTTGCCAAGGCGGCATGCGACACCGGTGTCGCCACACGGCCGATCAGCGACTTCGCCGCCTATGTCGACAAGCTCAATCGCTTCGTCTTCCGCTCGGGCCTGGTGATGAAGCCGGTGTTCTCGTCCGCCAAGGCTTCGAGCGCCAAGCGCGTCATCTATGCCGACGGCGAGGATGAGCGCGTGCTACGCGCCGCCCAGGTGGTGCTTGAGGAAGGCATCGCCGAGCCGATCCTGATCGGCCGTCCGCATGTCGTCGAGGTCAGGCTGAAACGCTACGGCCTGCGCATCAAGCCGGGCGTCGATTTCGGCCTGATCAACCCCGAGGACGATCCGCGCTATCGCCACTATGTCGACCTCCTGATCGAACTCGCGGGCCGGCGCGGCGTGACGACGGAGGCCGCGCGCACGATGGTGCGCACCGACAATACGGTGATCGCGGCCCTGGCGCTGAAGCGCGGCGATGCGGACGCCATGGTCTGTGGCCTCGAAGGGCGCTTCGAGCGGCATCTGCGCAACGTCACGCTGATCATCGGGCCGCGCGCCGGCATCAGGGACCATGACCTGTCGACGCTGTCGATGCTGATCTCGCAGCGCGGCATTATCTTTCTCACCGACACCCACGTCTCCGTCGACCCGACGGCCGAGGAGATCGCCGAGATGACCGTGCTGGCGGCGGAGGAAATCCAGCGCTTCGGCATCGAGCCGAAGGCAGCATTGCTCTCGCATTCGGACTTCGGCTCGCGCGATTCGCCGAGCGCGCTCAAGATGCGGCAGGCGGCGGCGATCCTGGCGCGGATCGCGCCGGAACTGCAGTGCGACGGCGAAATGCATGCCGATTCCGCTTTGTCGGAGCATCTGCGCCAGCGCGTCTATCCGCATTCGCGCCTGAAGGGCGAAGCCAATCTGCTGGTGTTCCCGAACCTCGATTCGGCCAACATCACGCTGACGGCGCTGCGCGCCATGATGGATGCCCTGCATGTCGGGCCGATCCTGCTCGGCACCGACAAGCCGGCGCACATTCTGACGCCGTCGGTCACGTCACGCGGTGTGGTCAACATGACGGCGCTGGCCGTGGTCGAGGCCGCGCACAAGGCACAGGCGATTGCCAACCTGGGCTGAGCCACGATTTCGCGGTAAACTGCGATTAACCGCGAACACGGTAGCCTTGCGGACGATGGCGGAGTTGGGCGGATGACAGGCGGAGGGTGGAAGCAGGCGCATGCTGCCGTGCTGCTCGGCCTCTTCCTGTCGGGTGCCGCGATCACCAAGCCGCAGGCCGCCTCGCGGGTCTGCCGCCAGTTGGAGGCCGATCTTGCCGCGGCTTCGCGCGGCGGGGGCGGAGGTCCGGCAATGATCCGGAAATACGATGCCGCGATCGATAGGCAGCGCCAACAGATATCGAGGGCACGCGATCAGGCGAGCAGCGTCGGGTGCGGATTTTCGCTGTTTTCCCGCAACATCAATCAATGCGCCGGTCTCAACGCCACCATCGACCGCATGAACGCCAATCTCGACAGCCTGCAGGCCAAGCGTGCACAGCTCGCCGGCGGCGGCTCACGCCGCGATCGTGGCCGCATCCTGGCGGCGCTCGACGCCAATGGCTGCCGCGACGATGCTGCCCCCCAACACCGCGCTCCGCTGCAGGACGCCGAGCGTGGGGAAGACGACAACACGAACCTGTTCGACCAGCTTTTCGGCGGCGACAGCCGACAGGTCGATACATTGGACCAGCCCGATGATTCCGGCGAGGAGCGCAACGTCCGCCGCGTCCTGAACCTGCCCGGCACTCCGGACTTTGCAGGCACAGGCGGCGAGTTCCACACCACCTGCGTGCGTACTTGCGACGGCTATTTCTTTCCCATGTCGAACGCCGCCTCGGCCGGCGATTTCGAACGCGACCAGAAAAATTGCGAATCGAGCTGCCCCGGCACCGAGATGCAGGTCTTCTATTCGCGCGGCATGGATGACGATTCGGCCTCGATGACGTCATCGGTCACCGGCAGGCCCTACAGTGAATTGCCGACCGCTTATCTCTACAAGCAGTCCAACATGTCGCGGCCCCCGGCCTGCGGCTGCAACGCCGCGCAGAATTTCCAGATCATTGGCGGCAATCCGTCGAATCCGACACAACCGCAGCCCGAAGCGGCCGCGCCTTTCGTTCCCATTCCGGCCTCAAAGCCAGATCCGGGTGCCGACCCGGAAACGCTGGCCAATAGAGAAGGCGGCCTCGACCGCGAAGCCATCAAGCGGCTTTCCGCGAAGCCGGTGACGTCGCCCGTCTCGGCCCTGCCGCTGGAGCAGCGCAGGGTCAGGGTCGTCGGGCCAACGTTCCTTCCCGACCCATCAGCGGCAATAAATCTGCAAGCTCCGGCCCCGAAGGCAGTCCAGTAAGGGCAAGTCTGAGCGGCATGAACAGCCCCTTGCCTTTGCGCCCAGTTGCTTCCCTGATCTTGCCCGTCCAGTCCTTCCAGACCGTCCCGTTCCAGGGCTCCTCCGGCAGGATGTCAAAGGCCTGATGCAGAAAATCGCGGTCGTCGGCGGAGAATTCGGACCGCTCCTGCGGCCCCTCGCGCAGGATGCGCCACCAGCCCACGGCGTCGGCGAGCCGGTCAAGGTTGCCGCGCACGGCCAGCCAGAAGGGCTCGGCCTGTTCGCCGGAGATACCGAGCACCATCAGCCTGTCTCGTGCCTCGTCGAACGGCATATGGTGCAGCAGGGCTCGGTTGAGCACGAAAAGCTCGTCCGGATCGAACTTGGCCGACGATTTTGACGTCGCGGCCGGGTCGAAATGACTGGCGAGTTCCGTCAGGTCGTGCGCGGCCGCGACGTTTTCCGAAGTCCCGACCAGCACGGCCAGCGAAGCGACGGCCATCGGCTCGATGCCATCCTCGCGCAGGCTTTCGATGGACAGTGCCCCGGTGCGCTTCGACAGTCCCTCGCCCGACACGGTGGTCAAGAGATTGTGGTGGCCGAAGACCGGCGGCTCGGCGCCCAGCGCCTTGAACAGAGCGATCTGCACGCCGGTGTTGGTGACATGATCGTCGCCGCGGATGACATGGCTGACTCCCATATCGATGTCGTCGACGACGGATGGCAGTGTGTAAAGGTACGTGCCGTCCTCCCGCACCAGGACCGGGTCGGACAGAGAGCCCAGATCGACCGTTTCCTCGCCACGCACCAGATCGTTCCAGTGGATCTCGGTGCGCTCCGGCTGCTGCGGATCGCTGGTGAAATTGGGCAGCAGGAAGCGCCAGTGCGGCTTGCGCCCGTCGGCCTGATATTCGGCAATCTGATCGTGGGTCAGCGCCAAGGCCTCGCGGCCGTAGACCGGCGGCAGGCCGCGCGTGCGGCGCACTTTGCGCCTGAGATCCAGTTCCTCCGGCGTTTCGTAGCAGGCGTACAGAACCCCCGCTGCCTTCAGCCGCTCGACCGCCGCGTCATAGACCTCGAAACGCCGCGACTGATATTCCGTGGCGTCCGGGAAAATGCCCAGCCAATGCAGGTCGTAGAGGATGGCGTCGGAGAATTCCTGCTTCGAGCGGGCGATGTCGGTGTCGTCGAAGCGCTGGATGAAGCGGCCCTTGTTGTTCACGGCAAACAGCCAGTTGAACAAAGCGGTGCGCGCATTGCCGATATGGATGCGGCCGGTCGGTGACGGAGCGAAACGAACGGTAACTGTCATGAGCGGGGCGTACCGGATGCCTTTGTGATTGACAAGATGCGCCCCCGCACCATGCCGCAGACATAGAACATGGCGCGCGTCTTGAAAAGACCGGGGCCATGCGTCACGCATGGCCCCGGTTCGGTCAGACCACCAGACCCTTGGTCAGTGATCAGCGAAAGCCGCCAGGGCTGGCGCCGCCAATGGAGAAAAGTGAAGCCAAGAACACTGCGAAACGCGCTCGCGCGCAAATCGATCTTAGAACAAGCCATGATGTCATTCGGGCGCAAGGCGCATATATCGGCCATCGGTGGACGGCTTGAAACCCAGCTTCTCGTACATGCCGTGCGCATCGCTGGTCGACAGGCTCCAGTGCGAAACGGTGCTTAGCTCCGGATGGTCGATGAGTGCCCGCACCAGCCGCAACCCGATGCCTCGCCCGCGATGCTGCGGCCAGACGATGATGTCGGCGAGATAGGCGAACACCGTGCGGTCGGTGATGGCCCGACCGAAGCCGACCTGTTTGCCGTCGATATAGGCGGCGGCGCAGAACGAATGGGCAAAGGCGCGGCGGTGCGTTTCATCGCTGCGCCCGTCGCCCCAGTAGCTCGCCATCAACAGATCCGACGTCGCCCGGAAATCGATCCGCGACAGGTCGAAGCTGATTTCACACTCAGGCATGGCTCTGTCCTCGCCACAGTGCGGCGAAATTTTCGGTCAGCAGGCGAAACGCGCCTACCCGCGATCCCTGAAACGGTTGGTGATGGGATAGCGGCGGTCGCGGCCGAAATTCTTCCTGGTGATCTTCACGCCCGGTGCCGCCTGCCGGCGTTTGTATTCCGCGATGTAGAGCAGATGCTCTATACGCGTCACCGTCGCCCGGTCATGGCCGCGCGCCACGATGTCGTCGACGCCCATCTCGTTCTCGATCAGGCATTCCAGGATATCGTCCAGCACCGGATAGGGCGGCAGCGAATCCTGGTCGGTCTGGTTCTCGCGCAATTCCGCCGATGGCGCCTTGTCGATGATGTTCTTCGGGATGACCTCGCCGGAAGGCCCGAGCGCGCCCGGCGGCACATGGCTGTTGCGCCAGCGCGACAGCGCGTAGACCTGCATCTTGTAGAGGTCCTTGATCGGGTTGAAGCCGCCGTTCATGTCGCCATAGAGCGTGGCGTAGCCGACGGACATCTCGCTCTTGTTGCCAGTGGTGACGACCATCGAGCCGAACTTGTTGGAGATCGCCATCAGGATGGTGCCACGCGCACGGCTCTGCAGGTTCTCTTCGGTGATGCCTTCCTTGGTGCCCTCGAAAAGCTGCGTCAGCGCATGCATGAAGCCTTCGACCGGCTCGAAGATCGGCACGATGTCATAGCGGCAACCGAGCGCCCTGGCGCAGTCCTCGGCATCCTTCAGCGAATCCTTCGACGTGTAGCGGTAAGGCATCATCACCGCGCGCAGCCGTTCCTCGCCAAGTGCATCGACGGCAAGGGCCGCGCAGATCGCCGAATCGATGCCGCCCGACAGGCCGAGCACGACATTCTTGAAGCCGTTCTTGTTGACATAGTCGCGCAGGCCCAGCATGCAGGCCCGGTAGTCGGCTTCCTCCCGCTCGGGGATTTTCGACATCGGCCCCTCAGAGCAGGCCCAATGATCGTCCTGTCTTTTCCAGGTGGTGACGTCGACCGCTTCCTCGAACTGGCTCATCTGGAAGGCAAGCCGTCTGTCGGCGCCAATAGCAAACGACGCACCGTCGAAGATCAGCTCGTCCTGGCCGCCAAGCTGGTTGGCATAGATGATCGGCAGGCCGCACTCGATAACCTGCTTGATGACGACCTGTTGGCGGACATCGATCTTGGCGCGGTAATAGGGCGAGCCGTTCGGCACCAGCAGGATTTCCGCCCCGCTTTCGGCAAGCGTCTCGCAGATGCCGATCTCACCCCAGATGTCCTCGCAGATCGGAATCCCGATGCGCACGCCGCGGAAATTGATAGGCCCCTGGATCTCGGGCCCGGCCTGGAAGACGCGCTTCTCGTCGAATTCGCCGTAGTTGGGGAGATCGAGCTTGTAGCGTTCGGCGATGATCTTGCCGGCATCGGCGAAGACGATCGAATTGTGCGTGCCGCTCTTGCGCTTCAGCGGCGTGCCGATGATGACGCCGGGGCCGCCATCGGCGGTGTCGGCGGCGAAATCCTGCGCCGCCCGCTCGCAGGCCTTCAGGAAGGCCGGCTTCAACACCAGATCCTCCGGCGGATAGCCGGCGAGGAAAAGCTCGGTATAGAGCACGAGATCGGCGCCCTGGCGGGCGGCATCCGCCCTCGCCTCGCGGGCTTTGGCGAGGTTGCCGGCGACATCGCCGACAGTCGGGTTGAGTTGGGCGACTGCAATGCGCAGGATGTCAGGCTTCTTGGTCATGCCTGCTGACTTAGCGCGGCAAAATCCGCCTCGCAATGGCGTTCGCTTGGACCACCCCGGACCAAGTGACATACGTCAGTCGTGTCAGGCCGGATGACCTGGGTGAACAGTGTCCAGACCGACGATCAGTCCTGGCCCATATACTCGCGCAGCGCTTGCGGAGAATGGTTGTCGCCGATCGACATCGCCAGGATGCGCGAAATGTGCCGCCGCGGCAAACCTGTCTCGGCAGCCCACCGGTTGATCTGCGCCTGGACTTTGTCCAGGTCCTTCTTCGAGGTCGGGCTTTCCGCGATGTCGAGCCCGGCGTCGCGAAGTGCCGCCGCCATATCGGTCGAATGACGAAGGCATCCCACCCCAGCCAGCGCAGGAAATACTGGCCGGTGTTGCCGCCGAGCCGGCTGCCATGCTTGCCGAGATAGGCCATCAGTCCGACCTGGTCGTCGGTCGGCCATTCGGCAAGGAAATGACCGAAGCCGCCATGCTCTCTGGACACACGCTCGACGAAGGCGGCATTGTCGCGAACGGACCTGATCTTCTGCGGATTGCGCACGATGCGCTGATCGGAAGCCAGATCGTGCCAGAAATCGTCAGGCTGGAACAACAGCCGCTTCGGCTCGAAACGCAGAAAAGCCTCCTCGAAGCCTGGCCATTTCTGCTCGATGACCCGCCAGACGAAACCGGCGGCGAAGATCCGCTCGGCCATGGTCGAGAGAATGCGGTCGTCCGCGATCTCGGCGACGGCGGCGTTGTCGGGCACCGGCCCGAGCAGCGTCGAAAGCTCCGCTTCGCCGCCCTTGCGTTTTGCCGCGCGCAGGCGAATTTTTTGAAAATCAGCCATCGGTCCCTCGCTGTCCGCCGCAATGTATCACTTCCCCTGGGAGCCGGCAGCCTCTACCTCTATCGCCAGCCCAGACCTGGAGACAGCCATGTACAAGACGATCGATGAACTGGCGAACCGTTGGTTCAAGCGACGGCCGGACGGCCTCACCCAGTTGGAGAGCCGTGTGCTGCAGTCAACGTTCGAGCGCACCACCATCACCAGGGACACCAACAAGGCTGTCGCCTTCCACCAGACCTTTGGCGACCGGCTTGCCGACACCATCGCCCGCATCGGCGGTTCCTGGTCCTTCATCCTCGCCTTTCTGGCTTTCCTGGTCCTTTGGACCGCTGGCAATGTCTGGCTTCTGTCACGCGATGCCTTCGACCCCTACCCGTTCATCTTCCTCAACCTCATCCTGTCGATGCTTGCCGCCATTCAGGCGCCGGTGATCATGATGGCGCAGAACCGCCAGACCGAGCGCGACCGCATCGATGCCGCCCATGACTACGAGGTCAATCTGAAGGCAGAGATCGAAATCATGGCGCTGCATGAAAAGCTCGACGAACTGCGCCACAGCCAGATCCTCGGCATGCGCGACGAGATCGTGCGGCTGGCCGAACAGGTACAACGGATCGATGAAAGGCTGTCGCAGCAGCAGTCGGCTTCATGACCGACCCGATCCATCATTTCATCGAACAATACGGGCTGCTTGCGGTCTTTCTCGGCTGCGTTGCCGAAGGAGAAAGTGCGGCCATCCTCGGCGGCTTCTTCGCCCACCAGCATATCTTCGTGCTGTGGCATGCCTTCGTCGCGGCAGCACTCGGCGCCTTCGCCGGCGATACGGGCTTCTTCATCCTTGGGCGAAGCTTTGCCGATCATCGCTATGTCGTGAGATTGCGCCGGCGCCCCGGTTTCCGCCGCGCCTACCATCTGCTCAACACCCATCCCAACATCTTCGTACTGTCGAACCGTTACGTCTACGGCATGCGCCTCGTCGGCGGCATAGCGGCCGGACTGTCGCGCATCTCGATGCTGCGTTTCGTCGTCCTCAACGCCGTCTCGTCGACGGTTTGGGCAATCCTGTTCGGCACGATCGGCTACGTCTTCGGGCTGGGAGCCGAGCAGCTTATCGGCAAGGCATTGGCCCGCCACGAGCGGCTGTTGATCGGTCTGGGGATCGGTCTGGCGGTGGCCATCATTGCCTGGCTTGTGGCGCGCCATGTCGCCAGCAAGGAGCGAGCCAGGGAAAGCTGAGCTGATCGTCAGTCTATATCCAGCGCCCGATCGCCCCGGTCGAGGATCAGCGGGATGATCAGATCCTCCTCGTCGGCGAGATGCCGGGTCAGCATCGCGATCAGCCGGCTGTTCTCGTCGGCATAGGCATCGGCGGCGAAGCGCTGCTTGTCCTCGCCTTCCTGAAGCGTGCGGATAAAGGCATTCGCCGCCTCGGCGTTACGTTCCAGTCCTTCATGGATCGTGTGGTGGTCGGCGTCGAGGATTTCAAAGCCGCGCTTGAGCCGCGCCTCCGCCTTGGCAAAGACCGGGAAATAATGATGGTCCTCGACATTGTGATGACCATTGAGATTTCCAAGAAAATGATTGAGACGCGGTGCGAACCAGCGCGCGAAATCGGGTGCCGCCAGCCTGCCTTCGCGATAGTCGCCAATGCCGTTGGTGAGCATGCCGCCGAGCTCGCGGAACATGTCGTGCCGCTGCAGCCACATATTGGCAATGCCGTGGATGTTGGCGTGGCCCTGCCAGGTTTCGCGCGGATATTTCTCGGTCAGCCAGCGCAGGTCATCCGGCAAGCCTTTGCGTTCGAGAAGCAGCGGGTTTGTAAATTCGGACATGACGGTTTCCTGAGCCATGATCCCGAAACGTGGAATCGGTTTTCGGAAAAGATCATGGCCAACATAAACCAGAGCGTCCCGATTTCTTCGGGATCAGGCTCTGGTGACTGTCATGTAGGGATCAGAGTCTCAGATCGGAACCCCGGCAACGCGCTCGATGAGAGCGATGCCCCAGACGCCACCAGCAATCACGACCGAAATCAGCACCGCCAGCGAGCCGCAATCCTTCGCGAGCTGGATGTCGATGTGGAATTCACGAGAAATTGCGTCACAGGCCGCCTCGATGCCGGTGTTCAGCACCTCGACCATGATCAGGAGCAGCACTGCGCCGATCAGCAGCGCGTAGCTGCGCCACGACACCGAAATGAACCAGCCCGCGGGCAAAGCCAGCACCAGCAGCATCAGTTCCTGCTGGAAAGCCTTCTCGCTAACGGCGAGCTTGCGAAATGCCCGCACCGAATTGATAAAAGCATCGATCAGCCGCTGCATGCTAGACCCCTTTGCGAACCACCGGCACGGGATAAAGCAACGGCCCGGTCAATGGAATAAGGCGTCTTGTCCAAAATTTATTCAGGGACCAGTATCGACGGCGTCGACTTTTCAAACTGCGGCAGCCCGTCGTGGATCGAATAATAGTCGCCCTTGTCGCCGACGAAGATATGGTATTCGCCCTTGAGATCTGTCGGCTTGTCGAACGATCCCGCCAGGACCGAAATGTAGTCTCGATCCCTCGGTTTCCAGAAAAGCACTGACCCGCATACTTTGCAGAAGCCGCGCCTGGCGAAGTCGGACGCCTCGTACCAGGTGATGTTTTCCGCGCCTTCGATCACGATGTCGGCGTCGGCGACATTGGTCGCGGCATAGAAGTGCCCGCTTTGTTTACGGCACTGCGAACAATGACAGTAGACGACGCCCCGCAGCGCGCCGCGCGTCCTGAAGCGGACCGCTTTGCACAGGCACGATCCCTGGTGACTGTCACTCATTTCGGCACTCCTTGAAGAACCTCGTCCATCATCGTCATCAGGATTCCAGCTTTGCGTTGGTTACGCGCAAGCAAATACGACTCCGACTGGCGTGACGATTTCGAAATTCAATTTCATTTTCAGCAGCGCGCCGCGAGGTTTCGAATTCAAAGCCGCCAAACTGCGTGTTGTCTCCCGATTGGTGGTGCGGAAATTCATGTCTCTACAGCCACAGGTAGAGAAAAACCCGTGGAAGTCATGCGAATTAAGGAAACTTTAGCGCTGACGCAATTATGGTCTCTCAAGCAAAGGTCGTGGGTGGGGACGCGTCTCTTCGCAAGATGTTCTGGAATGTCGGCAGGCCACTCCCCCAGTTCGGCGATCAGTGGACCCGCATTTCTGCGTCGGAATCCAAGGGAAGAGTGTACCAGACATGCAGCCGGCAGCAGCACCAACCGAACAGAACACTGACATCGCATCCGCTGTTGTCGCCACGATGCGCCAGTTGGGCGTGCTCGGCCTGCCGCGCAATTACGAGATCTTCTATGAAGCACTGAGTGGCACCAATCGCGAACTCAGCGTTGCGGTGCTTTCGCTGAACAGCCGGCCCACACAGGACGAGTTGGACAAGATCGGCCGTTCTTTCTTTGCCCAGAACCATGGCCCAGGCATCGTGGAGCATGCGCGGGACGTTATCGCCAGGGAACTCGAGGAAGTCGCATCGCTGTTGCGCAGCGAGCGCAGCCACATCGAGAAATACGGCAGGATTCTCAATGAGACATCAAACGGCCTGAACAGCCGCAGCCTGCTCTCCCAGGATCTTCTGCAAAAGATCGCCAACGCCATGTCGATCGCTACCAATTCGACGATCGACCACGGCCGACAGGTCGCCTCGACGCTCAATGACAAGACGGCGGAACTCGAGAGCGTCAAGTCGAAGCTCGAGGAATACAAGCGGCTGGCCAACACCGATCCGTTGACCCAGATCTGGAACCGCCGCGCCTTCGACAGGGAAATCACCCGAATCTACAACAGCAACAAGGGTATCCTGTTCAATGCCTTAATCCTTGCCGACATTGATCGGTTCAAGGACATCAATGACCGGTATGGCCATCCGGTCGGCGACAAGATCATCCAGGTCATCGCCGAGATTTTCCAGACCAGCATTCGCGGCGATATGTTCGTCGCGCGCACCGGCGGCGAGGAGTTCGCGCTGATCATCGAGGGTGCCAGCGAGGACGCCACCTACGAGATCGCGGAGCGCATTCGCGCGCTGATCGAACAGACGCCATTCACCAGCAGCCAGACCGGCATGAAATACGGTACCGTGACGGTCTCGATGGGCATCTGCATGGCATCCGAGGCCGACGGTCCCGAGGACCTTTACACCAAGGCCGACCGAGCGCTGTATCGCTCCAAGGTCAGCGGCCGCAACCGCGTCACCAGGCATTCGACGATGGCCGGCCGCTCCGGCAAGAGCTGGCTTCTCTACAAGAAGGACTGATGCCTCCTGTTCGCCGATCGCGCCGGTATCAGCGGAGGCACCAGCCATGGGTCAGCCGTTGACGGCGTGCTTCTGCTGGACCGGATGGCTCTTCTTCAGCAGATCCGACACCAGGAAGGCCAGTTCGATCGCCTGGTCGGCATTGAGGCGCGGATCGCAATGCGTGTGGTAGCGGTCCTGCAATTCCTCGGCCGTGATGGCGCGCGCGCCGCCCGTGCATTCGGTGACGTTCTTGCCGGTCATCTCGACGTGGATGCCGCCGGGATGCGTGCCTTCGGCGCGGTGCACCTCGAAGAAGGTCTGCACTTCCTTCAGGATACGGTCGAACGGCCGCGTCTTGTAGCCCGCGGCCTCGATCGTGTTGCCATGCATCGGGTCGGATGACCAGACCACGCTGCGGCCTTCCTTCTGCACCGCGCGCACCAGCTTCGGCAGATGATCGGCGACCTTGTCCGAACCGAAGCGAGCGATCAGCGTCAGCCGGCCGGGCTCGTTCTCGGGATTGAGCAGGTCGATCAGCTCCAGCAAACCGTCAGGCGTCAGCGATGGACCACATTTCAGGCCGAGCGGATTCTTAATGCCGCGGCAATATTCGACATGCGCGTGGTCGGGCTGGCGCGTGCGATCGCCGATCCAGATCATGTGGCCAGAGGTGGCGTACCAGTCGCCCGAGGTAGAATCGACGCGGGTCAGCGCTTCCTCGTAGCCGAGCAGCAGCGCCTCGTGGCTGGTGTAGAAATCGGTCTCGCGCAGCGCGTAGTTGGTTTCCGAGGTGATACCGACGGCCTTCATGAAGTCCATCGCCTCGGTGATGCGGTTGGCCAGCGACTCGTATTTTTCGCCCTGCGGGCTGTCTGACACGAAGCCGAGCATCCAGCGATGCACGTTCTCCAGGCTGGCATAGCCGCCCTGCGCGAAGGCGCGCAAAAGGTTGAGCGTCGCCGCCGACTGGCGGTATGCCATTTCCTGGCGGGCGGGATCGGGAATACGCGACTTGGCGTCGAACTCGATCCCGTTGATGATGTCGCCGCGATAGCTCGGCAGCGTGACGCCGCTCTTGGTCTCGTTGTCGGACGAGCGCGGCTTGGCGAACTGGCCGGCGACGCGGCCGACCTTCACCACCGGCTGCGCGCCAGCGAAGGTCAGCACGACCGACATCTGCAGAAAGACGCGGAAGAAGTCGCGGATATTGTCCGCGCCATGTTCGGCGAAGCTCTCGGCGCAATCGCCCCCTTGAAGGAGGAAGGCTTCACCGGCGGCGACCGCCGCCAACTGCTTCTTCAGCTTGCGTGCCTCACCGGCAAAGACCAGCGGCGGAAAGGTGGCGAGCTGGGCTTCCGTGTTCTTCAGAGCTGCAAGATCCGGATAGGCAGGGACCTGCTTGATCGGCTTTGCTCTCCAAGAATTCGGCGACCATTTCGTCATCGCTGCACCAACGCTCTTTCCGAGCAATTCCAGGAAAGTATGAGACGGTTTTCCGTCCGGAATTGCGTCAAACCAACGAATGGGCGACCTCGCCCACACTATCTGCCCCGATATGGGGTGGCGGCTCCATACACGAAGCCGATTTCCTATTCTAGACCGGAATTTCAGCGCTGGCGAATGGGTTGCCGCACGCAAGACGGCCTGAAACCTCAGATCAGGCCGCCTTCTCCGCCAACTTCGCCAATTGCGTCATCACAACCGCGGAGCCCGCCAGGCGTTTTTCGGCATTCGGCCAGTCGCGCACGAAGACGACACTGTGGTCTGGCCTGATCTTGGCCAGCGAGCCCTGCTCGCCGATGAATTTGACCAGCCCGACCGGATTGGGGAATTCGCGCTTGCGGAAATGGATGACGACGCCCTTCGGCCCGGCATCGAGCTTCTCGACATTGGCCTTGCGGCAGAGCGCCTTGATGAAGACGATCTTCAAGAGATGCTTCACCTCCTCCGGCAGCGGGCCGAAACGGTCGATCAGCTCGGCGCCGAAGCCATCGATCTCCTCGGTGTTTTCGAGATCGCCGAGACGGCGGTAGAGCGCCAGCCTGAGTTGCAGGTCGGGCACATAGCTTTCCGGGATCATCACCGCCGTGCCGACGGCGATCTGCGGCGACCAGCCGCCATCCTGAACCTCGCCGGAATCCTTCACCTCGGCGACGGCCTCCTCCAGCATCTGCTGGTAGAGCTCGAAACCGACCTCCTTGATGTGGCCGGACTGCTCTTCGCCCAGAAGATTGCCCGCGCCACGGATATCGAGATCATGGCTGGCAAGCTGGAAGCCGGCGCCCAGCGTGTCGAGCGATTGCAGCACCTTCAACCTGCGCTCGGCCGTGTCGGTGAGCTTGCGGTTGGCCGGCAGCGTGAAGAGCGCGTAGGCGCGCACCTTCGAGCGGCCGACACGACCGCGCAGCTGGTAGAGCTGCGACAGGCCGAACATGTCCGCGCGGTGGATGATCAGCGTGTTGGCGGTCGGGATGTCGAGGCCGGATTCGACGATGGTCGTCGACAGAAGCACATCGTACTGGCCGTCATAGAAGGCGTTCATGATGTCGTCGAGTTCACCAGGCGGCATCTGGCCATGAGCCACCGCCACCTTCAGTTCGGGGACGGATTCCTTCAAGAAATCATGAATTTCCGAGAGATCGCTGATGCGCGGAACCACATAGAAGGAATGCCCGCCGCGATAGCGCTCGCGAAGCAGCGTTTCGCGGATGACCAGCGGATCGAACGGCGAGATGAAGGTGCGCACCGCCATGCGGTCGACCGGCGGCGTGGCGATCAGCGACAGTTCACGCACGCCCGTCAGCGCCAGTTGCAGCGTGCGCGGGATTGGCGTCGCCGACAGCGTCAGCACATGCACATCGGTCTTCAGGTCCTTCAGCCGCTCCTTGTGCTTGACGCCAAAATGCTGCTCCTCGTCGATGATCAGCAGGCCGAGATTCTTGAACGAGATCGAGGATCCGAGCAGCGCATGGGTGCCGACGACGATGTCGACCTGACCTTCGGCCAAAGCCTTCTTCGTTTCCGCGAGCTCCTTGGCGCCGACCAGCCGGGAGGCCTGGGCGACGCGGATGGGAAGCCCTGAGAAACGCTGGGAGAACGTCTTGAAATGCTGGCGTGACAACAGTGTCGTCGGCACCACGACGGCGACCTGAAATCCTTCCATCGCCGCGATGAAGGCGGCACGAAGCGCCACTTCGGTCTTGCCGAAGCCGACATCGCCGCAGATCAGCCGGTCCATCGGCTTGCCGGCGCCAAGGTCATCCCGCACCGAATCGATCGCTGTCTGCTGGTCGTCGGTCTCCTCGTAGGGGAACCGGGCGGCGAATTCATCATAGAGGCCTTCGGCCGGCACCAGCGGCGGTGCGGCGCGCATCTGCCGCTCGGCGGCGATGCGGATCAGCTGTCCGGCCATGTCGAGCAGGCGCCGCTTCAGCTTTGCCTTGCGCGACTGCCAGGCGCCGCCGCCAAGCTTGTCCAGCGTCGCTTCGGCCGAATCCGAACCGTAGCGCGACAGAAGCTCGATATTTTCCACCGGCAGGAACAGCCGGTCGTCGCCGGCATAATGGATCTCGAGACAGTCGTGCGGCGCGCCGACCGCCTCGATGGTGCGCAGCCCGATGAAACGGCCAATGCCATGGTCGGCATGGACGACGATATCGCCGGCCGATAGGGCCGAAGCTTCGGCAATGAAGTCGGACGCGCGCTTCTTGCGCTTCGAGCGCCGGATCAGCCGGTCGCCGAGAATGTCCTGTTCGGCGATGACGACCAGCTTTCCGGTCTCGAAGCCGGATTCCAATGGCAGAACGGCCAATGCCGCCTGCCCCGGCTCAAGCTGTTCGGCCTCCGCCAGCGTGTCGACCTGCTTGAGATTGCCGAGATGATGCTCGGCCAGGATTTGCCCAAGCCGGTCGAGCGAACCTTCGGTCCAGCCGGCGATGACGACACGGCGGCGCGCCGCGCGTTCGTCGGCGATATGCCTGACGACAACATCGAAGACATTGACGTTCGGATCGGCGCGTTCCTCGACGAAGCTGCGGCCATGGCGTGAGCCGGCGTGATAGACTTTCTTGGCGCCGGCATCGGGTGCGTCGAAGGGCGTGAAATCGATCGCTTCGCGCGGTCCGAGCGAGGCGATCAGGTTTTCCGGCGAGAGGTAAAGCAGGTCCGGCGCCACCGGCTTGTAAGGCACGGCATCCCTTAGCGCGCTGTCGGCCTGCTTCCTGCGCGCCTCGTAATGATCGAGGATCAATGTGTGGCGTTCGGCGAGCGCCTCATGCGCCAGATGGTCGAAAACGACGGGCGTGTCCGGCAGATAATCGAATACCGTCTCCAGCCGCTCATAGAAGAACGGCAGCCAGTGCTCCATGCCGGCGAAGCGCCGGCCTTCGCTGACCGCGGCGTAGAGGCCGTCGTCACGCGACGGCGCGCCGAACGCTTCGATGTAGGCGCGGCGGAAACGGCTGATGGTTTCGGGCGTGAGCGCCACTTCGCTCATCGCCTGCAGCGCCATCGACTTGCGCTGACCAGTTGTGCGCTGGGTGGCCGCGTCGAAGACGCGGATCGATTCCAGCGTATCGCCGAAGAAATCCAGCCTCAGCGCCTCGGTCCAGCCGGGGGCGAACAGGTCGAGAATGCCGCCGCGCACCGCGAATTCGCCGATGCCGCGCACCGTCGGCACGCGTTCGAAGCCTGACGTTTCCAGTCGCGCGATCAGCACGTTCATGTCGATCTGGTTGCCCGGCCTGGCATGGAAGGTCTGCGCCTCGACGAGATCGGCCGGCGGCACACGCTGCAGAAGCGCATTGGCGGTGGTGAGGATAACGGCACGATGCGGCTTCTTGGCTAGCGCAATCATCGCCGTCAGCGCGTCGAGCCGTTTGGCGGCGGCATCCGAACCCGGCGAGACCCGGTCGTAGGGCAGGCAATCCCATGCCGGCAGCTCCAGCACAGGCAGGCCGGGTGCGGCGAAAGACAGCGCCTCGATGATCGCCGGCAGGCGCTGGCCGTCCCGCGCCACGAACAGCACCGGCTTGTCAGGTGCGATTTCGAGGGCCGTCTGCACCAGGGCAAAAGCTTCATAGCCGTCGGCGACGCCGTCGACGATGAACTGGCCGGCGCGGCCCTTCGGCAGGCCAATGGTTGGAATGAGGCTCATCAAAATCACGGTCTTGGTTGTCGCAATTCCGGACGGAAAACCGCTTCGCACTTTTCCTGGAATTGCTTGTGTTCAGAAAGTCATGGTCCGGCGGGACGCCAGGATTTTTTGCAGGACAGCACAATCGATATCCGCCGGAACGGGGCGCTCGCCGGTGACCAGCGGCAGGAATTCGGCGTCGGGAATGTCGAGGAGCCTCTCATATTGGTCGATTTCCTCGCCGGTCAAGGAACCGATCTCGGCGTCGGCGAACGTGCCGAGGATCAGGTCCATCTCGCGCAGGCCGCGATGCCAGGAGCGGAACAGGAGTTTGCGGCGGCGGGCATCCAGCCCCTCGCTTGATCGTTTCGTTCCGGTCATTGTGCCGCATCCTCGCTTGCTGCGGCGCATATAGCGTGGATAGAGGGTGCTGTCAGCCTTGCGCTGCGACCGTCGCGACATAAGCTGACATCATGCGCCCATCCATCCTCGATCCGCTGTTTGTCCCGATCACTTCGCTTGCCGGCGTCGGGCCGAAGGTCGGCGCGCTGATCGAAAAGGTGGTAGCCGCCGATCTCGGCGATCGCGCCGCGCGCGCCGGCGATCTTCTGTTCGTGCTGCCGCACACCGTCATCGACCGCCGCAACCGGCCCGGCATTGCGCTTGCCGCCCAAGGCGCGATCGTCACGCTCGAGGTGCGCATCGATCGCCACCAGCCGCCACCGCGCGGCAACAGGTCGGTACCCTACCGGGTCTTCGCGCATGACGATACCGGCGAAATCGGCCTGACCTTTTTCCATGCCCACGCTGCCTATCTCGAAAAAGCAATGCCCGTGGGCGAGCATGTCGTGGTCTCCGGCCGCATGGAATGGTTCAACGGCCGCCCGACCATGGTCCACCCCGACCATATCGCGCTGGCCAGCGAAGCGGAAAACCTGCCGCTCGTCGAACCGGTCTATCCGCTCACCGCCGGCCTCTCGGGCAAGGTGCTGCGCCGCGCGATCGGCCAGGCGCTGGCGCGCGTGCCCGATTTGCCGGAGTGGCAGGATGGCGCTTTCATGCGCCGGCACACCTTTCCCGCCTTCGCCGACACGCTTTCCCGTATTCACAACCCGGCGGATCCGATCGACGTCTCGGTTGAGGGCGCGGCCTGGCGACGCCTCGCCTATGACGAATTTCTGGCAGGCCAGGTCTCGCTGGCGCTGGTCCGGGCAAAGGTCCGCCGGCTGTCCGGCCGTCCTTTGGTGGGTGACGGCAGCATCGTTGAGAAACTGCGCGCCGCCCTTCCCTATTCGCTGACATCAAGCCAGGAATTCGCGCTCGCCGAGATCAATGCCGACCTTGCCGACCCCGAACGCATGCTGCGGCTGCTGCAGGGCGATGTCGGCTCCGGCAAGACGGTTGTCGCACTACTGGCCATGGCGCGCGCCGTCGAGGCTGGCGGTCAGGCGGCATTGATGGCGCCCACCGAAATCCTGGCACGCCAGCATCTGGCGACGATCGCGCCGCTTGCCGCCAGGGTCGGGCTGCGCATCGCCATCCTGACCGGCCGAGAGAAAGGCCGCGAGCGCATCGACACGCTGACCGGCCTGGCAAGCGGCGACATCGACATCGTCGTCGGCACCCACGCGCTGTTCCAGGAGACCGTCACCTTTCATGATCTGGTGCTGGCCGTCATCGATGAGCAGCACCGCTTCGGCGTCCACCAGCGGCTTGCCATCACCGCCAAGGGCGATGCGCCCGACATGCTGGTGATGACCGCAACCCCCATTCCACGCACGTTGGTGCTGACCGCCTTCGGCGACATGGACGTGTCGAAATTGACGGAGAAACCCGCCGGCCGCCAGCCGATCCGCACTGTCACCTTGCCGTTGGAGCGGCTCGACGAACTCGTTGGCCGCATGATCGACGCCGTCGCCGGTGGCCAGAAGATTTATTGGATCTGCCCATTGGTCGAGGAATCCGAGGAGATCAAGCTGATGTCGGCCGAGGACCGTTTCGCCTCGCTGAAACCGCTGTTCGGCGACCGGATCGGCCTCGTCCATGGCCGCATGAAGGGTGCCGAGAAGGACGAGGCGATGCGTGCCTTCAAGCAGGGCGAGACGCGCATTCTGATCGCCACCACGGTCATTGAGGTCGGCGTCGACGTGCCGGACGCCACCGTGATGGTCATCGAGCATGCCGAACGCTTCGGCCTTGCCCAATTGCACCAGCTGCGTGGCCGGGTCGGACGCGGCGACAAACCCTCGTCCTGCTTGCTGCTCTACAAGGATCCGCTTGGCGAGACCGCAAGACGCCGGCTGTCGGTGATGCGTGAGACCGAAGACGGTTTCCTGATTGCCGAGGAAGACCTGAAATTGCGCGGCGAAGGCGAATTGCTGGGCACCCGCCAGTCCGGCACGCCGGGTTTTCAGGTGGCGCGCATCGAGGCGCATGCCGATCTGCTCGAGGCCGCTCGCGACGACGCAAGGCTGATCCTGTCGCGCGACCCGGAGCTGCAATCCGACCGTGGGGAAGCGCTGCGCCTGCTGCTCTATTTGTTCGGTCGCGACGAGGCCGTTCGGCTTCTTCGCGCCGGATGAGGTCCTAGCGGCGGGTTGGCCACGGTTCCGTTGATTGGCTCGCCATTCAGCGTCACCACTTTGGTTTTTACTTCCGGCGCCACCAGTCCAGCCGACACGATCAGCTTTGCGCCGTCCTCGATCGTCATGTCCAGCAGCACGATGTCGGACTTCGGCACATACATAAGGAAGCCGGTCGTCGGATTGGGGGTGCAAGGCATGAACACGGCGATCAGCGGGTCGCCCTCCTGGTCAAGCTTCTCATTGATCTCTGTCTCCTTTTCGCTGGCAACAAACACCAGCGACCAGACGCCCTTGCGCGGATATTCGACCAGCCCAACCTGGCGGAACATGTCGCCCTTGTTCGACAGGACGGTCTCGAAAATCTGCTTCAGCGAGCCGTAGATGCCGCGCACCAGCGGCATGCGACCAAGCAGGCGCTCGCCGAAACCCACAATGGCACGACCGACAATGTTGGCGGCGAAGAAACCGATCAGCGTGATCAGGATAAGCGCGACGATCAGCCCGAACCCGGGCACCGGGAATGGCAGGTAGGTATCGGGGCTGTAGCGTGCCGGAATATAGGGTTTTACCCAGGAATCGACCCAGCCGATGAACGACCAGGCGATATAGGCGGTGATCGCCAAGGGCGCGCAGACGATGAAGCCCGTGAGGAAATAGTTCCTCAGCCGGGTCATGCCGGAGGTCTTCGGAGCATCGGACATGGTTCACCGGAGGCGCGGGTTGCAACGCAACATTAGTGAACCGGAAGCCGGTTTGGAACTGCGAAGTTTTTAAAGAGCGCTTGTTATGCCGCAGCCCCGAGTGGTTCGAGCGGAAGCCGCTTCCATCCTCGATTAGCCGAAACATCCTTCCCTTCGTCATCCACGGACGAAGCAGTCGCGGAGCGACTGCGCAGACCCGAGGATCCATTCCGTGACGTGCGCCGAAGAATGCAAAACCTCAAGATTGTCGCCGGGCCGTCTGGCCGCTATCCCTTCGCTCGTTACGGGCTATGTCTACATGACTGCAAGCAGGAAGCGCGGCACCATCTACATTGGTGTCACAAACGATCTCGGGCGCCGGATGCCAGAGCACAAATCCGGTGAAGGCTCGCGCTTTACCGGGCGCTACGGCGTGCAGCGGCTGGTCTGGTACGAGGAATACTTCGACATTCGCGATGCAATTCAGCGCGAGAAGTCGCTGAAACGCTGGCCGCCAATGAAAGATCGAACTGATCGAAAAGGCCAATTCAGAGTGGTTCGAGCTTTTCCGTGGAATCGGATGGTAGCGCTCGGTTTTGCACCGTTTTGATCCGCCACAAAGGTCACGGAATGGATCCTCGGGTCTGCGCAGTCGCTTCGCGCCTGCTCCGCCCGAGGATGACGAAAGGATGAAACCTACTCCACCGTCACCGACTTCGCCAGGTTGCGCGGCTGGTCGACGTCGGTGCCCATGAACACGGCGGTGAAGTAGGCCAGCATCTGGATCGGCAGCGCGTAGATGATCGGCGAGATGATTTC
>NZ_VFVA01000070.1:0-10063 GCF_006442155.1 Mesorhizobium sp. B2-4-14
TCGGCGACGTTCTGCTCGGTGGTGGTGCCTTGTTCCGCACACACCGTTGCGCCAGAGAGCTTCAGCGCGCTGTCCACGCCGAGATCCTTGCGCACCATGAAGCCCTGGCCGTCATAATAGACGGCGCCGACGAAATGGATGCCCATGCCCGTGTCGCGCGACAAGGTCCAGGTCGACTGCCGCGACAGAATATCGACGGTGCCGGCTTGCAGCGCCGTGAAGCGCTCCTTGGTGGACAGCGGCACGTAGCTGACCTTGTCGGGGTCGCCGAAAACGGCGGCTGAAACCGCGCGGCAGAAATCGATGTCGAAGCCGCTCCATTTTCCCTGGTCGTCGGGTGCTGAGAAGCCCGCCACCCCCTGGCTGACGCCGCACAGGATCGAGCCCCTCTGCTTGACGATGTCGAATGTGTCCGCCTTCGCCGGAGCGGCCAGCGTGGCCGCTACGAGGGCGAGCGCGGTGATCAATGCATGTCTCATGGTTCCTCCCTTGACGAGGCAAAGCCTCTCCTGCCGCCGGCACGTGAAGCACCGGACCTTCGTGAAAATCGCTGTTGTTCTGTCAGTTCACGCACCGCCAGGCGGTGCGCTGGTCTGTCCTAAGCCTCTTGCGCCAGAACCGCCGCCAGCGTCTCGTCGAGAACGCCGACAAGATGATCGGCATTGGCCCGGCTGAAGATCATCGGCGGGCGCATCTTCAGGACATTGTCATGCGGTCCCTCGGTGCCGATCAGCACGCCGCGTGCCCGAACGCCATCATTGATGCGGCGGGCAAGGGCTGTCGCAGGCGCCTTGCTCTTGCGGTCCTCGACCAATTCGATGCCGAGGAAGAGCCCCTGGCCGCGCACGTCGCCAACGATCTCGTAACGATCCTGCAAGGCCTTGAAGCGCGCCATGAGATAACAGCCTATCTCCTGCGCATTGCGCCTCAGCCCATCGCGCTCGATGACGTCGAGCACCGCGAGCCCTGCCGCGCAGGACACCGGATTGCCGCCGAAAGTGTTGAAATACTCCATGCCATTGTTGAACGAGGCGGCGATCTCGGCGGTGGTCACCACGGCCGCCATCGGGTGGCCGTTGCCGATCGGCTTGCCCATGGTGACGACGTCTGGCGTTACCCCCTGGGTTTCGAAAGCCCACCAATGGCTGCCGACGCGGCCAAAGCCGACCTGCACCTCGTCGGCGACGCAGATGCCGCCGGCGGCGCGCACCATCGCGTAGACTTTCTTGAGATAGCCATCGGGCAGGAACACCTGGCCGGCAACGCTGGGGATCGATTCCGCCAGGAACAGACCGGGCGCGCGGCCTTGCCTCGCCATGTCGGCGATCTGCTCGGCGACGCTTTCGGCAAAACGCTTCGCATGCTCGTCATCAGGCCATTCGGCCGGTGCACGATAGCTGTCTGGAATGGCCGCCTCGAACACATGCGCCGGGCGCCCCTTGCCGCCCTTGCGCTTGTATTTGTAGGGGCTGAGGTCGATCAGCTCCTGCGTCGTGCCGTGATAGGCCCAGTCGAGCACGATCGCCTCGCTGCGGCCGGTATGGGTACGCGCCATGCGCAGCATCAGGCTATTGGCCTCGCTGCCCGAACAGGCGAAGGAGGCCACGGACAGCCCGGCCGGCAGCGTCGCCGTCAGCCGCTCCGCATAGGTGACGATCGCGTCGTGCAGGTAGCGTGTGTTGGTGTTGAGCTTTGCCGCCTGCCTCGCGATCGCGTCCACCACGTCAGGATGGGCATGGCCGAGATGGCAGACATTGTTGAAGCAGTCGAGATAGGCGCGGCCGCGATCGTCGATCAGCCAGGCGCCTTCGCCGCGCACGAACTTGATCGGCTCGGAGTAGGAGATGGAGAGATTGGGCAGCAGCGACGCCTTGCGCGCGGCAACGATCTCCGGGCGTGACCGGCCACTCTGCTGGAAGGTTTCGGGCGGAATGCCGGCGAGTTCGGCGGCATCCGGAAACAGTTCCTTCCACACGTCGAGATAGCGCTCTTCACCCACCCCAAGGATGTCGCGTGCGGCAAGACTGGTGTCCGTCGATATCTGGAAATGCAGATGCGGCGCCCAGCCGCCATTTTCCGCAGGTAGGCCCATCTCGCCGACAAGCGCGCCCGCTTCCAGGCGGTCGCCGGCCTTCAGCCGCCGTCCAGCCTCATGCGCCATGTGGCCCCACAGGGTGATGAAGGGTGGGCAGCCCGGCGGCGCATGCTCCAGCGCCACCAGGCAGCCATAGCCGAGTGGATCCTCCTCGATCTCGACGCTTCTGACGGTGGCGGCGAGCGGCGTGTAAAGCCTTGTGCCCGCCGGCATGAAAAGGTCGAGGCCGAGATGGTTGGCGCGCCGCGCGCCTTCCACGAAACGCGACTCGAAGATGTCGCTGGTATAGACCGTGCGGGCCTCCCCCCACGGACCGATGCCGAGCGCAATGCCATGTTCGGCGCAATAGGCATCCCACCATGCTGTCGCCTTGTCGGGCTGTTGCGCGGCCGATGTCACCGTCATCGGATTTCGCGGATCGCCGTAGGGCACAAGCGCCTTGGCAAGCGTCGCCGGATGGCGGTCGAGGATTGGCGCAAGATGCGCGCGGTTTGCCGCGATCCAACCTGTGACGGCGCGGGCTCCGGGAGCGGCTTCGAAGCCGCAGGCGTGGCGCAGGATCGCCGTGGCGAAGCGCCGGTTCATCCTGCCCAGACGATTGAGCAGCCGCCAGGCCGGCGCTTCCGAGATCGACAGGTAAGGATTGTCGGCAGTCCGCTCCTTGCGCGCCGCCGACAGCGTCACCGAGGTGACGAGACGCATCGCGATGAGGTCGAAGAGCAGGTCGAGTTCCTCTTCGCGCAGCGGATACTCGGCGTGGAAGCCGGCGGCCAACCGTGCGGCCGCGCCAATCGGATCCTCGGCATCGAGGATGGCATAGGCGCAGGCGACGGCGACCTCGGCGATCAGCGCGCTGTGCAAGGCATCGCCGAAATCGATCAGCCCGGCGACACGCTCGGGCTTTTCGGGATCGACGAGCACGTTCCAGTCATTGGCGTCGTTGTGGATCACCTGTGCCCGCAACGCCGGCAGGCGAGGCGCCACCTCGGCGTCGAAATGATCGAGGAACCGCTCCACCAAGGCGCGGTCCCGGTCATCACCGATGTGGTGAAGGCGCTGCCGCGCGCGACCGGCCTGGCGAATGTCCCAGTCGAACGAGCGCAGCGCGCCGGGATGAATGAAGCCCTGTAGGGCGCGGTCAAGCCGGCCAAGCGCACCGCCGAGGCTTTCAAGCAGCGCCGGCGTGGTCTGGCTCTCTGCCAGCGGCTGTCCGGCGAGCCATGACACCATGCGCACGGCATGATCTTCGCCGCCGGTGCCCCTGGCATGCGCGAGCGAGGCGCCCTGTGTCGTCTTCCTGAGATGCGGTACGGCGAGATCCGGACTGTTGCGCTCGAGGTGGTCGAACAATGCCGTCTGGAATTCGCTCTCGGCCAGCGGCTCGCTGGCATTGACGATTTTGAGGATCCACAGCGAGCGGTCGGGAGCAGCCAGCTTGAAATTCTGGTCGCGCTCGCTGTCGAGCGGCGTGACGCTGCCGGCAATGCCGAAGTGCCGCGTGGCGAGATCGACGGCCTCGCCTGGCGAGAATTGAGGTGCTGGGTGGGAAACGTTGGTCATCTGAAATCCGCATCTGCTTTGTCAAAGCTTGGCATGGGTCAAAAAATCGGGCATCCGGCAAAGCGTCGGTTGCGCCGGCACAATGACCGCATTGGCCGGCACATTAACGGAGCCGAGGGAGCGTGGCGCGATGAGGGAACTGGACGCCAAGGATCGGGACATTCTGGCCATCCTGTCGAAGGAGGCCCGCATCCCGCTGAAGACGCTTGCCGGGCGCATCGGTCTGTCACGCAGCGCGACGAGCGAGCGGGTGGCGTCGCTGGAGAAGAGCGGCGTCATCAGGGGTTACCGGGCCGATATCGGTCAGATGGACAAAGGCCTGGTCTGCGCCTTCCTGCTGGTCACGCTGATCCGCACGCCCTCCATCGGCATTCTCGACCAGCTGGCGCGCTATCCGGAAGTGCGGCGGGTGTCATCGGTGAGCGGCCAGCTCGATCTCGTCGTCGAGGTCGAGGTGTCGTCGATCGACAGGTTGAATACGGTGCGGGACCTCATTGCCATGCTCGGCGGCGTCGAGGACCTGACGACCGCGATCGTCCTGCGTCGGGATATCGAACGCGCTGCGGAGTGAATACCTCAAGACTGCTGTCGCCCTTCGCGCCGTTTTCGCCGCGCTCAAGCTCTGTCTATTTGGCGATTTCCAGCAGGGAAGACACCAGCAGCTCGCGTTCGTCTTTCGACAGCACATCGGAATCGAAGAGGTTCATGCTGCGCAGCCCCTCGATGGCGAGATAGCAGACCAGCAGCGATCTCAGGTCGTTCGTCTCGCCTTTCAGGCGTTCGAAGAGCTGCCGCTTGAATGTCTTTATCGGCGTCATGAAATCGGGATCCTCGGCGATCGCCGAAAAGATCCAGGAGGCGGAGGGTTGCTTTTCCTCGCAATCATTGGCCGACAGCCTGATATAGACGGCGAGCGGGTTTTCGCCATTGTCATTGCGATTGGCGGCCTCCAGCGCTTGCTCGAATTCGCGCAGATAGCCCTCGACCAGCCCCTGCATCAATTTGGCCTTGGTCGGGAAATTGTAGAGCAGGCCGCCTTTCGATACCCCGGCGCGGCTGGCGACGGCTTCCAGCGACAGGCTTCCGGGGCCGGACTCCCGTGCGACGTCAGCCGCCGCGGCGAGAATTTTCTCGCGCGAATTCGTTCTTCGGGCTCTCATGGCGCCTCCCATCGCAAGCTTAGGCCCAATTGACAAGACCGTCCAGACGGTACAGTAAGACCGCCGCTATTTGAAATCGGGACCTGCAGTCGATATGTGTCCCGATATCCGTGCTTCGCGCCGGATTACGACTGAGGGGTCTTTCTTGTTCAAGCGCATACTTCGTATCGTCATCATCATCCTGGTTCTGCTCGTCCTCGTGGTCGTGGTCGGTGGCATTGTCGGCTTCAACTTCCTGCGCGACAACGGCATCAAGCAGTATTTCGCCACGATGAAGCCGCCGGCGGCGACCGTGTCGACCACTATCGCCAAGCCGTCGAGCTGGACGCCTGGCGTCGAGGCGATCGGCACGGTGAGAGCCGTGCGCGGTGTGGACCTGACGGTTGAGACCACGGGCATCGTCAAGGAAATCCTCTTCCACGCCAACCAGAAGGTGGAGGACAACGCGGTCCTGCTGCAGCTTGACGATGCCGTCGAGCGTGCCGATCTCGAGGCCCAGAAAGCGCAGGCCACATCCGATCAGGCCGCATTCACGCGCGCCATCGAATTGCAGCGGCGCGGCGTCGGCACCGACGCGACGCTGGACGCTGCAAGGGCGGCCGCAAGCGCATCCGCTTCGCAAGTCACCAGACTGCAGGCCGTGCTCGACCAGAAACAGCTGACCGCTCCCTTCGCAGGCACGGCAGGCATTCCCAAGATCGATATCGGCCAGTACCTGGCTCCCGGCACAGCGGTGGTGACCTTGCAGGATCTCGACACGATGCGGGTCGATTTCTCGGTCCCCGAACAGCAGCTCCCGCTGCTCAAGATCGGCCAGACGGTTCGGCTGGGCCTCGGCGGCGGAGACATGCCGTTCGCCGGCGCCATTCGCGGCATCGACCCAAAGATCGACCCGTCCAGCCGGCTGGTGAACATCCGGGCGGAAGTCGCCAATCCCGATGGCAAGCTGACCCCGGGCCAGTTCGTGCGGGTGCGTGTCGAACTGCCCGAGGAGCAGAACGTGCTGGTGCTGCCGCAGACGGCACTGACCACCAGCCTCTATGGCGACTACATCTTCGTGGTGCAGCCGGCGAAGCCCGCCGCAGCCGCACCCACGCAGCCTGCCAAGCCGGAGGAAAAGCCCGCGGCAGCCGCCACCGACAAGCTTGCGGACAGCAAGCCGGTGGACAGCAAGGCGGCGGATGCCAAGCCGGCGGATGCGATGAAACCAGCGGCCGATGCAAGCAAGCCGGCCGACGCCACGAAGCCCGAAAAGCCGGCCGCGGACCCGGCCAAGCCCGCGCTGGTGCTGTCGCAGGTCTTCGTCAAGCCCGGCCGCCGCAATCAAGGCATGGTCGAGATCGTCGAAGGGCTGAAGGCCGGCGACGAGGTTGTCACCGCGGGCCAGAACCGCCTCTTCAACGGCATGTCCGTCAACGTCGACAACACGATCGACCCGACCAAATCGGCGAACAAGCAGGCCGGCCAGCAATGAGCTTTTCCGATCTTTTCATTCGCCGGCCCGTCCTTTCGACGGTTCTTGCCTGCATGATCCTGCTCCTGGGCTTCCAGGGCATCTTCAACCTGTCGATCCGGCAGTATCCGAAGGTTGACGAAACCGCGATCACCATCACGACCGCTTATCCGGGCGCCAGCGCCGACCTGATCCAGGGCTTCATCTCGGCTCCGATCGCGCGCGCCGTCGCCTCGACCGAAAACATCGACTACGTCACCTCATCGAGCCGTCCGTCTTCCAGCACGGTTACGGTGCAGATGAAGCTCGGCTCCAATCCGGATGTGGCTTTGACCGAGGTGCTGTCGAAGGTCCAGGGCGTGCGCGGCACCTTGCCGGATGCATCCAAGGATCCCGTCATCGTCAAGGGCACCGGCCAGCAGTTCGCGATGATGTACATCTCGATGCAGAATCCGAACATGACCAAGGAGCAGCTGACGGAGTATATCGAACGCGTCATCAGGCCCCGCATGTCGACCGTCGAAGGCGTCGCCGACGTGCAGATTTTCGGCGCCCAGCAATATTCCATGCGCGTCTGGATCGATCCGGTCAGGCTTGCCGCGCGCGGCGTGACGGCCGCCGAAGTTCTGACGGCGATCAACAACTCCAACTTCCTGTCGGCGCCGGGCAACACCCAGAACGAATATGTCGTCTCCTCGATCACCGTGCGCTCGACGCTGCAGACGCCGGAGGCGTTCGCCGAATTGCCGCTGCGCTCGACCGACGGCAATGTGGTGCGGCTGCGCGACGTCGCGCGCGTCGAACTCGGCGCCGAAAACACCGACACTAGGGTCAGCTTCAACGGCAAGCCCGGCACCTTTCTCGCCATCTTCCCGACGCCTGCCGCGAACCCGTTGACCACGGCGGCCGCGCTCACCAAGCTCGTGCCGCAGATCCAGGAAACGCTGCCGAAAGGCATGACGATCGAGATCGTCTACGACGCCACCGGTCAGATCAGCGCCTCGATCGACGAGGTGTTCAAGACCATCGCCGAGGCCGTTGCCATCGTCGTGCTCGTCATCCTGCTCTTCCTCGGCTCGTTCCGTTCGGTGATGATGCCGATCATCACCATCCCGCTGTCGCTGATCGGCGTCTGCTTCCTGTTGTTTGCGGTGGGCTATTCGATCAACCTTCTGTCGCTGCTGGCCATGGTGCTGGCGATCGGCCTTGTCGTCGACGACGCCATCGTGGTGGTGGAGAACATCCATCGCCACATGGAAGAAGACCACATGTCGCCGATGCAGGCGGCCTTCAACGGTATGCGTGAAATCGCCACCGCCATTGTCGCCATGACCATGACACTGGCTGCCGTGTTCGCACCGCTGGCCTTTACCGGCGGCCTGACCGGCTCGCTGTTCCGCGAATTCGCGGTGACGCTGGCCGGGTCGGTTGTGCTGTCGGGCGTCATCGCCATCACCATCACCCCGATGATGTCGGCGCGCCTGTTGAAGCCCGGCAATGCCGGCCGTTTCCAGCGCATCGTCGACGGCACCTTCTCGCGGGTCGAGCATGTCTATGAGCGTGCGGTCACCGGTTCGCTGAACTATCGCCCGCTGACGCTGATCATCGTGCTGGCGCTCGTCGGCGTGACCGGCTTCATGTTCACCAAGACCTCGACGGAACTGGCGCCGGAAGAGGATCAGGGCTTCCTGCTCTCGCTCGTAACGGGACCGCGGTATGCGACCTCCGACTACACCGAGACCTACGTCAACCAGATCCTGGGCCTGGTGAAGGACATTCCCGAAACGCGGGCGCAGTTCTCCGCCGTCGCCTTCGGCGGCACGACCAACAGCGCCTTCGTCGGCTTCGCCTTCAAGGACTGGGCGGATCGCAAGCGCAATTCGAAGCAATTGCAGGCCGATATCACGGCCCGCATCGCCAAGGTTGCCGGTGTCCAGGCCTTCGTCTTCGCCCCGCCGACGCTTCCCGGCTCCGGCGGCGGCTTGCCGATCGCCATGGTGGTGCGCTCGACGGGCAGCTCAGCGGAAGTCTACGAGGCGGCCGAGCAAATCAAGAACAAGGCGCAAGCCTCCGGCCGCTTCATCGTCGTGCAGAACTCGATGGCCTATGACGCGCCGCAGGTGACGGTGACCATCGATCGTGACCGCGCCGCGGCACTCAATCTGCCGATCGCCGATATCGGCCGAACGCTGACGCTGCTGGTCGGCGGCGCCGAAGTGGCGCAGTTCGACCGCGACTCCAACAGCTACGACATCATCCCGCAGGTGCCGCAGGAATTCCGCGACAATCCCGAAAAGCTCGGCGAATATTTCGTCCGCAGCGTCACCGGCGAGATGGTGCCACTGTCGGCGGTGGTGAAGATTTCGAACAATGCGGCGCCGGCGGCGATCGAACAGTTCAACCAGCTGAACTCGTCAACCATATCCGCGCTTCCGCTGCCCGGCGTCACCACGGGCGACGGCCTGAAGGTGCTTGAGGACATCGCCCGTGAAAGCCTGCCCGATACGTTCTTCATCGACTATTCCGGCCAGTCCAGGCAGGAGAAGGAGCAGGGCAACACGATCCTGATCGCCTTCGCGGCCGCCGTGATCGTCATCTATCTGGTGCTGGCGGCGCAGTTCGAAAGCTTCCGTGACCCGCTGATCATCATGATGGCGGTACCGCTGTCGATCTTCGGTGCGATCGTGCCGCTTAATCTGGGCCTCGGCACGCTCAACATCTACACGCAGGTCGGTCTGATCACGCTGATCGGCCTGATCACCAAGCACGGCATCCTGCTGGTGGAATTCGCCAACCAGCAGCGTGAGATCCATGGCATGCGGCGGCGCGACGCCATCATCGCCTCGGCCAAGGTGCGCCTGCGGCCGATCCTGATGACGACGGCGGCGATGGCGCTCGGCGTGGTGCCGCTGATCGTCTCCAGCGGCGCGGGTGCCGCGGCCCGCTACTCGATGGGCCTGGTGATTTTCACCGGCATCCTGGTCGGCACCATGTTCACGCTCTTCGTCGTGCCCATGTTCTACACCTTCATCGCCAGCAAGGATCTGCCTCAGCTTGCCGAGAAGCCTGATCCCAAGCTGATGCCGGCATTGCCGACCTGAAGCAATTCCAGGAAAAAGTGTGTAACGGTTTTCCGATCGGGATTGCGCAAACAAACAACTAAAAAAAGAGGCTGGAGATTTTCCGGCCTTTTTTTGGCTGGGCTCGATACCGCCGGGTCGAGCTGAGCTCATTATCACTGGAGAGCGTTCCGGCGGGAGCCTTGGACGGGATGCACGGCGGCGCATCGACAACCGTTCCCAGCCTGCTACTTGACGATGACTATGCTGGTATTGGCCGGCCCGAAGGTCTCGACCAACTGATAGAAATCGGCGGCGGCAACGGGATGCAAGCGCACGCAGCCATGCGAGGCCGGCTGGCCGAGACGCTTGACGGCATAGGTCGCGTGCACCGCGTAGCCGCCGCTGAAGAAAACTGAGTGCGGCATGGGTGCGTTGTCGTACTTCTTCGAATGCCACATCTCATGCATCCGCGTCGGCTTGGACGAGCCGGTCGGCGTCACATGCGCCCTGTCGCCAGTGGAAACCTTCCAGGCGAAGGTCGGCCGGCCATCGACCGAGACCTCCATGACCTGCTGCGAAAGCGACACCCGCGCCACGATCTTGTTGGCGGCATGAGCACTGTTGGCGGCATGAGCACTGTTGGCACCGAATAGAAGCGCGGTGCCCGTGAGCACGGCTGCGGTGATATTGATCAATTTGGCGGCAATGGTGGTGTGCATGACGTCCTCTCTCT
>NZ_VFVA01000071.1:0-8768 GCF_006442155.1 Mesorhizobium sp. B2-4-14
ACGGCGGCAATCGCATTTGCCGGATAGGTGGCGCGGCCCAGCGCATGGGCGATGCCCAGCAATTCGCCTGGACTTATATAGCGGACAGTCACGTCTTGACCCTCCGGCGTCGATCTCACCACGCGCACATGCCCGTCGAGCAGCAGGAAAAAGGAATGGGCGTCCTGCTCCTGTTCGAAAATCAGGTGATCCTTGGCAATCCGCGCGGATCTTGCCTGCCCGACCATGCGGTCGAGATCGGCGGCGGCCATGCCCTCGAAAATGGAGAGCCCGGCAATCAGCGAGCGATCGAGGCTGGCCAACCGTATTACTCCTCAGCTTGATCGCCACAACGCGTCCAGATCATTTGGCCGGACTGTGTCATGGGCGACCGACTGGCGGCAAGTGATGCACAGTCGAGCGATGCTCAATCTCATGCCGTATCTCTAGCAATAGCTCGAGATTCTGCCGTACCGCCTTGGCGACGGGCAGCTGGTCGTTGCGCAAGCATTTGCCGAGTTCCCAATAGGCTTCCGCGCCGCTTGCCAATACCTTGGGTGCGCCGTTGATTTTGTAGCGATAGTCGATCCCTTCGCGTTTGAACCAAGCATGGCAGAGGTAGGTCCATGCGACCATGGCTGTGGTGATGAAGATCTCTGCGCGGAAATGGAGGCCCGCTGAGTTGAAGTTATGGACTGCGGCGATCATTGCCTCGCGGGCCTTCACGAGCAGCTCGTCGCCCCTTAGGCTGAGGCCCGTCTCACCGTCCACATCCGGCCAACAGTTTAGGAATTCGGCAAGTTGCTCCGAATTGGCTGGCTTGATCGCCTTGTGCTTTGCTTCCGACCGATTTCCGAAATCTGCCGATGATTGATCGAGCGCGTCGGCCGGGTGAAATAGGCAAGGATGTCCTGGTCGTTATTATTCTTGGTCGCGAGCATTGCCTTGACCAGTGCTACTTCCCAGCGTTCAACATGATGGCCCCTTTTCCGGTTTGGCATGGCTTGAAGATCCTGCTTTTAGTTACCCAAGAGGGCGCGCCGAGTTGGTCCCGGTCGAAGCGGCAAGTCACCTCATCGGCCAGCGACTGGAGCCTGCCGTCTAGGCAATCGTAGGGGCAGCAGTCACGAACGTGCGATACTATCGACGCGGCCTTCACTGTTGTGCGTGCGCAACCATGACAGCAAGGCCTTCGTTGTTTCTGCGCCCTGCGGAGAAGGTGTCGGAGTGATTTCGAGCAATCGGATCATGCGTGTCGTTTGCTCGTTGTCTAAGCGCACGGTTGTCCTCTCACTAAGCTTCATTATTCCCAGCCACAGTTGAATCTCGTGGGTTCCGACTTGACCCACCTCAACCTTTCGCACTCGCGCCTTTATCATGGCGGCAATTCGTTCGTCCGAGGGTAATTCAAGATCAGCCAGGATTGCATACTGTGGCAAGAACAGTGTGGCGCTACCTAAGAGTGACAAAGCTCTAAGTCCCGCTTCACCATCCGCCATTAAATTCTCAGAAGCTCAGACGTGACCCTGGTTTTGAGGTGCGCCAATAACGAGGCCGGCAGGCACCCATCTGGCAGATGGTTAGACAGAGAGAACAGCGCCCCTGACAAATCACCTGTATTTGCGTTGGCAACCGCTTCTTGCAGCCACCCACAGGCTTCGAGCACCTTGAGTAAATAGCGGATAGCCTCTCCGTCTCGACTGCTAAGTCGCACTAGGTGCGATAGGTGAGATATCCCTGCAGACAACCATCGGAGTGGATCGGCATCTGTGATTTGTCTGTCGCACAGAGGTCTTGCAATATCCTCTCGTCCTTTTTCTGCAAACCAGGCAGCGGCCGTCACAGTTTCTGGAACCAACACCGCGCGGGCGTACGAAAGCTGAGCCTCCGTCCACTCCTGGACGTCAATTGATGAAAGCAACTGTTCTCCTGCCGGATGTTTGCGCAGAAATGCAGCAGTCTGATGTGCCGCAGCCGCATAGAAAAAAGTAGAAACCTTGCCGGCCCTAATTTGTTGAACAGTCGACTTGCGTATTGCCTCAAGCGATAACGAAAAATTTCGCTCGTGGAGCACGGTGAGCGCTCGAATCCAGTTGCTGACGTGTCTCGTCGCTGCAGCTAGGCGCCAGAGCCCAGGGTCACTTGAAAGAGCCCTGTCTAGCGCTGTCCACTGGCTCCGGTGTCGTCTTAGCAAGGATGTAATGACCGCGGACAATTCGTCGAGGTTTGCACAGGTATTGATCCAACTTCCGTCCGGAACTGAGGCCATCGCGATGTTCAAAGCCGCCGAGCGTTCGGTGTCGCTGGGCCCCACCCCGGCGAGACGAAAGGCTACGGGGATGCTGGTTTGCGAGGCGGCGAGCCGCTCTGCTTTCCCGCCATCTGTTACAACTCCCCTCCACCGGCGTCGGCGATGACAAGCCCGCTGGCCATCGAGCGTGCCAATCCTGCGTCTCTCCGGGGAAGAAGTTCTTCGGTGGGTTCGATTTCCACCCGCGCGAGGGCAGCCAAACGAAGCAAATTATCGGCTTCAGGTGTGTTTTGCACCGGCTGCCAATAGTGGCTTCGCACACCGTCGACGGCGTCTTCAGGTGTGAGCGTAAGCTGTCCACGTGATATTGCGGTGAGGCGCCTCTCTACCGCAGCACTAAAAGCTACGAGATCGACGCTTGAGTGTGGACCTTCTGAATCTCCCCCAAAAGTGTCGATCCATTGGTTCATCTGTTGGACCGAAACGGAAAGGCACCCTAGCCCCGATACGCCCCAACAATCGCGCCAGAACGCCCTTCAGGGCGGCTTCCCTGGCACGGAGGACCAGAGGCTCTATCGTGCCGAGGGGGGAGCCTTCTAGGTTCTTTTGCTCCCTACCCAGCAGCAGCAACTTTGGCTGCACGACCTCCGACAGACGGTCCCATTCACTGGGATCGACCCCTCCTACAAGTTGCGACTTGCGACTGTCACGTCCCGGGTCGTGGCGGCCCTCGCAACAGCCGCTGCGAGTGCGACCGGCCCGAACTTCAGACTGGGTACCGCGCTGGAGCAGCGAAGTGAGGCTCGATGGGACTTGGGACATGCTGATGGGGCGCATATCCAGTCAGGGAGACCACCTTGTCCGCTCCCCACAGTCCGGCAGTGGAAATCAGGCCGCTCATTGGCCCAAGCTCGCTGCTGTGAGGTCGAGCCTCATCGGGAGCTTGCGATAGACCGAGAACGGCTTGACCGGCATCAGGTCACAGATCCGCGAGCTCCAACGGAGGCATGAGGGCCAGCGAACCGACGCCGCAATGGATTTTTAACGCTTCCGCCACGTCATGGATGGCATCGCTTGGCGTATCGAAGGCGCCGAGGTAGCCGGCTTCGTCTGCCGCGATTCCTAGCTTGATCTTTGTACATCGCGTAGGCGGCAACCGAGACTGAAATCTGGGACATGCCATCATGGCCGACGAAGCGGATGCGCTTGCCGCCTCGTCATAGCTGCGGATTATTGAACGCGGTCCGTGAACAATTTTTTGCATTCCTATCTATCGAGTGCCAAAGCGCCTATAGGACGGGTGCGGTCGCCATCAATGACGGCCCCAGAAAGAGCCCCCCATGAAATTCCGGCTACTCCACGACCGCGTCATCATCCGGCGCGCCGAAAGCGACACCAAATCCAAAGGCGGCATCATCATTCCCGACAATGCCAAGGAAAAGCCGCAGGAAGGCGAAGTCATCGCTGTCGGCCCAGGTGCGCGCGACAAAAATGGCGCGCTGATCGCGCTCGACGTCAAGGCGGGCGACTTCATCCTGTTTGGCAAATGGTCGGGCACGGAAGTCAAGATCGACGGCGAAGACCTCCTGATCATGAAGGAAGCCGACATCATGGGCATCATCGACAAGACCGAGATGGCCAGCACCGACAAAGCCGGAGCGGTCAAGAAGGCCGCCTGATCTCGCTGTTCCCAAAACCCGAACTGGATAAGAAAATGTCTGCCAAGGAAATCAAATTCTCCACCGATGCACGGGATCGCATGCTGAGCGGCGTCGAGATCCTCAACAACGCGGTGAAGGTCACACTCGGCCCCAAAGGCCGCAACGTCATCATCGCCAAAGCCTATGGCGCGCCGCGCATCACCAAGGACGGCGTCACCGTCGCCAAGGAGATCGAGCTTGTCGACAAGTTCGAGAACATGGGCGCGCAGATGGTGCGCGAAGTGGCCTCGAAGACCAACGACCTCGCCGGCGACGGCACCACCACCGCCACGGTGCTGGCTTCATCGATCCTGCGCGAAGACGCCAAATTCGTTGCCGCCGGGATGAACCCGATGGACCTCAAGCGCGGCATCGATGTTGCCGTTGCTGCCGTCGTCAAGGAGATCAAGGCGCGAGCCAAGAAGGTCAAGTCGTCAGCCGAGATCGCCCAGGTCCGCACTATCGCGGCCAATGGCGACGCCTCTGTCGGCGAGATGATCGCCAAGGCGATGGACTAGGTCGGCAATGACGGCGTCATCACCGTCGAGGAAGCCAAGACCGCCGACACCGAGTTCGCGGGCGGGGATCGTCGACGCCGAGTACCGGGTCGCGCGTTGCTATCTCGAAGGCTCGGGTGTCCCTCCGAGCCGTACAGAAGGCGCGCGGTGGCTACTGCGGGCAGCCAGCCACGGGAACGCCGATGCGCAAGCGCTCCTCGCCGCTCTTTATCTGACCGGACTGGTGGCCGAGGACGCTGACGGCCAGAGCGCCGGATCCGAGCAATTGTTCAAACCAGATTGCCCAAGCAAACCAAACTTCGCGGCCGCTTTCGACTTTGCCTCCAAGGGGGCCGAGGCAGGCTCGTCTACGGCACAGGCGATCCTTGGATTTATCCTTACCAGCGGCCCCAAATCGATGCGCGATGCCGATGCGGCGCACCGCTGGTACGAGAAGTCGGCTTCTGCGGGTTGCGCCGAAGGGTGCCTTGGCTTCGCCCTGTCGCTGGCGCGCCGCGGCAAACGCGAAAACCGGGTCAGGATAGCCGAAGAGGTAAGGCGCGCAGCCGACGCTGGGCTGCCGACCGCAACCTATCTTCTTGCGGTTCTTACCGAGCACGGGCTCGGCGTGACACGAGACATGGCTGCAGCCGCTCAACTCTATCAGGCTGCTGCAGAGAACGGCCTGCCCTCCGCCCAGTTCCGGCTGGGATTGGCGCTGATTGACGGTGCACTCGTCGACCAGGATGTCGCTGCCGGAGAGGCGTGGATGCGACGTGCCGCCTTGGCCGGCAATATCGAGGCAGCCCATCTCCTGGGCAATCACTATGCGAAAACGCAGCGGCCGGATTTTGCAGAAGCCGCAAACTGGTATCGGCGAGCGGCCGAGGCGGGCCACCAGGCCGCCGCCCGCGCTTTGGCCTCGCTCTATTTGACGGGAAACGGCGTAGCCCAGGACGTCGAAGAGGGAGCACGCTGGCTGCGCGCTGCGGCAAATGGCGGCAATCAGGAGGCACAGATCGATCTTGCCAATCTTGTCCTCGCAGGAGCCGGAGAGCCGGATGACAGTGCTAGCGTTGCCGGATGGTTCGAAGCGGCCGCTTCATCGGGCGATCTGATCGCCGCATTCAATCTTGGGCTCTGCTTCGCCAACGGACTCGGTGTTCGCCAGGACGAGGGGCAAGCGGCGCAATGGCTAAGGCGCGCGGCCGAAGGTGTTCCCGACGGGCAATACATGTATGCCCGCCTCCTCCAGGATGGGCGCGGCGTTGCGGCCGATCCATCGCAGGCCCGCGTCTGGTTTGCCCGCGCAGCCAATGCCGGTATGCTCGACGCGCAAGTGGCACTTGCCGAGATGCTGCTCAACGGACGCGGGGGCCGGCGTGAGCCTAAAGTTGCAATGCAGCTTTTCGAGCAGGCCGCCGACGAGGGTCATGCCGGGGCGATGTTTGCGCTTGGAGCGCTGCATAGCGCTGGCCTGGGCTTGCCGGTCGACCAGATGACAGCGCAGAAATGGTACGCCGCCGCTGCCGGACGTGGACATGGCCAAGCCCAACTCATGCTCGGCCGTTATCTCCTCAAAGGTCTCGCCGGAGAGCGCGACGCGGTTGCCGCTCGCCTTTGGCTCGAGCGCGCGGCCGCACACGGTATCAGTGAGGCGGCCGACGAACTCGCTGAGTTCGCCTCTGGATGAGACCTGCATGTGCAAGCACGCCAACCCACGCACCTGCCACGAACAAGGACAACCGGAGAATTTTACGTTTCGTGCCGAAGCCATTGGCAGTCCTTGACTACATCGGGCCGCGGATGGAGGAGTTCCGATCGCGACGCCAGTCCCTGATCGACCTTGCCGGACGCCGGGAGCGCCAGGCACAGATGTTCGCCGACTAGCAGTACTTGCGACCTGCCGGTCGTTTGCGGTTCCCTTCCCCCTTAACCAAAAACAAAGTGGGTGCAATCCGTATGCTTTACAAAATCCTAATTTTCGACTTTAGTAATATGACATGTAAAGAGACGTGCGACTGAAACAGGGGCGGTCGCGCGAGTAGTTGGGGGTTTGGGGTTCGTAAGACGAATTGTCAGGATGTACCTAAGGTGCGACCGGCTTGGCGTGCCAAGGGTTTACCTATGTTGGTAATTCCGGGGTGTCCTGCATTTGTCTTTCGCTTTCCGAACTTTCTTACCGAGTGGTCGCCGAGGTGTCGGCGAAGGGCAGGGGTAAGTGCGAGTAGGTCGGAGAGAGTCGCCACCGCGAGGCCAGTGCAGGAATGCCGCAGGCTTTGTCCGTTTGAATGGTCGCGCCCCCGCGCAGGCGACTTCACAATGCGTGCGCGACCCAGAAGAACTGCTGTTCATCGCCCCCGTCGTTCCTGATCTTCCAACGTCGTTGAAAAAATTGCGGCCCGAGATGGGCGTGATCGTGCCCAGCGCGAAGTGGCCGGCCGCGCCCCAGATGACCGCGGCAATAAAGGGGCGCGACAATGTCTCAGCCGTTCGCCTGGCTGCGCTTGGCGCATCGGCTTCTTATCCGATGCATGGTCGCCTGTCTGGCGCGCCGATGAGGCGCGCGAGACAGCCGCAGTCGGCGAAGGCGGCGAACTCCGGCTGTGGAACTGCGAGGCCGGCACCGGCGCCAATGGCCGCGCTTTCATTAATTCCATGTCGCACGCGGCCAGAAGGTCGGTCGCTGGCGATCGAGTGAACTCAATGGGCAGTCGCAGGCATCAGGGTCCTGCCGCCGCTGAAAAGGAAGCAAGTCATGGCCTCGACAACAAGCAATGGCGCGACGGTCGACAACCTTAATGTGCTCGACACCCTTACAAGTGATAACATCGGCGGAAGCCAGATTATCGCACTGCAAGATATCGCATACGCCCTGTTCGCCACTACGAATGCGACGCAACTTCAGACGATCGATAACGCGTTCTGGACAGACAATCTGACGCTTACGTTTCAAGCTGCGGGCACCGGCCAATACTACACACTGTGGGCGACATCGCTCGACAACTTTTCGTTCGCACAGAGCGACCACTATGGAAACCTGCTTGCCGGCTCCCCTGCTGTCACCTTCAGCGCTAACAGCGCATCCGCTTTTCTGAGCGCTTTTTCCAGCAACCCAAGCCTGGCTGGCTCGGGCCTGTCGAGCACCTCTCTGCTCGCTTCTCTCGACATCAACAGCAGTATTGGCAAGAACGTCTTTCAAGCGACACTCAACGGTCAGATCGCCAACGTCTTCAGTTACGCCAGCGCGACTGATTCCTTCAATGGCACCGGGTCGCAGTGGGATGTGATCAACAATTTCAAAGCAGGCGTCGACAAACTCGATTTCAGGAAGCTCCTCAACGACAATATGATCGTCGGCTCGCAGGGCGGGCAGACCGCCTCCAGTGCGGGGCTGGGGGAATTCTTCTGGAAGGGCCAGCAATCCGCCAACACGACCAACCTCGGGGCCGCTGGCGCTTTTGCCGTCTGGTATACCACAGACGGTAGTGGTGGATCGTTCGTTTACACAGATACCAACGGGGATGGCATCGCCGATCTGAAAGTAAATGTCACTGGGGCCTCGACGCTCACGCCAAGCGATTTTCTCGGAGTCGATCCCCCAGCTGCGTTCACGGTCAAAATCAATCCGATCGAGCCTAGCCAGTCAAACCCTTGGCTGCTCAACTCCGCCGATGCAGTTGCCGGTGTCACCATTACCGGTACGGTCGCGAACTTTACGTCCAGCGCACATCTCATCGTCAGCCTAAATGGTCATAACTATACGGCCACGGTTGCCTCGAACGGTACATGGTCTGCTGTCATTCCAGCCGCCGATCTCGCGCATAACCTGCTGCCCGACGGCAGCTACACTCTTGGTGCGACGGTTAAGGTTGGATCTAGCACTGCGGCGTCCGATTCACATTCGCTGACGGTGGACGAGACGCCGCCGGCGATCGCGATCAACACGATCGCGGGCGACAATCGTCTCAACCTGGCGGAATCCGCCTCCAACCTGACCATCAGCGGCACTGCCACGGGGGTGGAGAACGGCCAGACCGTCAGCGTGGTGCTGAACGGGCATACCTACACCGGCACGGTGAGCAATAACGTCTGGTCGGTCACCGCACCGGCTGCGGACCTGGCGCATGGGCAGCTGGCCGACGGCAGTTACTCCGTGACGGCGAACGTGTCGGATCTCGCCGGCAACCCGGCGACGCAGGCGAGCAAGACGCTGACGGTGGACGAGACGCCGCCGGTGATCGCGATCAACACGATCGCGGGCGACAATCGTCTCAACCTGGCGGAATCCGCCTCCAACCTGACCATCAGCGGCACTGCCACGGGGGTGGAGAACGGCCA
>NZ_VFVA01000072.1:0-7001 GCF_006442155.1 Mesorhizobium sp. B2-4-14
GCGTCGGTACTGGCCGATTTTCGAAGCGGCGCAAGCTGCAAATCTGCCCATCGGCATCCACGTCTTCGGATACGCCGGTGAAGCGATCAGCCCGGCAGGCTGGCCTTCCTATTATCTCGAAGAAATGACTGAACATGCTCCCTCGGCGCAAGCGATGCTGGCTAGTATGATTTTCGAGGGGGTGTTCGAGCGCATTCCTGATACACGCATCGTGTTGCTCTAAGCCGGCCTCGCTTGGATGCCAGCACTTGGATGGCGGCTGGACCGACTTTGGGCTCGCATGCGTGATGAGATTCCCCATGTCACCCGGCCGCCGTCCGAATACCTAAGGCAGCATCTTTGGCTCGCGACGCAGCCTATGGAAGAGCCGGAGAACAAGCGGCACCTCATCGATGTCCTCGACTGGATCGGGCATGACCGCGTCGTATTTTCGTCCGATTACCCACATTGGGATTTCGACGATCCACGACATTCATTGCCTCCGCACATCGATCCGAAACTCAGGCGCGCGATCCTGTATGAGAATGCCGCGGCGCTGTACGGAACGACACGATGAAGCGCTATGCGGTTGCCGCCGTAGGCGACATTCCCGAGGGAGGACGGCTGAAAGTCGAGGTAGCCGGTCGTGCGATCGTGATCTTTCACGTCGACGGATCCTTTTATGCGTTGGCCGATCGATGTCCACATCAGGGTGGACCTCTTTCGGAAGGCGATCAGATCGGAGAGCTTCGTGCCTCGGCTCCCGGGCAGCACCGTTATTGTCGGCGCAACATGATAATCCGGTGCCCTTGGCATCATTGGGAGTTTGACATAAAGACCGGACTTTCACAGATTGACCCGGCGCGCCTCAAGGTGCGCACATATCAGACGGCTTTGGGCAATCATCCAGACTGCATCACGGATGCAACGCTTATCGCGACAGCTTTCGAAACCACAGAGGAAGCTGAAATCGTCTACGTCGCGCTCTAAGTGCTCTATATCTTGCCTCCACCATCCAAAGGACGGCTCAGTTGAACGTCGGAACAGGGGCCGGAAGGAGAATGGCAGCTTCAGTTTGCCAATCACGAAAAGCGGACATTATGGTCGGCATCAGCATCGACCTCCTGAGTTACCGCGGATTTCGAAGCACTACCGTACTCAGTCCTTGACTCTGTCGGAACAAAACAGAAACATACGCTCTGGCGCCTCCGATATGAAGCTATCGCGCTGACCTTTGGGTCCTGACTTACAGTTGGTGCGGATTTTACCCAAGGAACGTCGTACTGCCACTCGAATTCGGTTCACCTCAGCTTGCAATAGGCAGCGTCGACCAGGAAGACTATTTGCCTGCACTACTGGCCACACAAGCCGTACTCGCTGCGGCGATCCACGACCGTACAACCTATCAGCGTCGCCCGTCTAGCAAAGCGACCGACCTGGGCCAGACACTCGAGCTACGGCTTAACGATGGAGTGCCCAAGGGCGCTGGCCCGTCTGAGTACTTCATAGAGAACCAGGCCGGTCCCTTTGTCGGCGAGTATACTTAGCCAGCCTTCTGGTTGTGATGCATCCGATGTTTGTTGGCGTGATGGTGATGGTGGTGATGGCGGTGATGATGCATCGGTGCGGAATTGGTCACAGCCATGTGCCGGTGATGGAGGCGGTGTGGATTTGTTGTTGCATCAGCGTGCCCGACGCCTATGAAGGCAAGCGCAACTGCGACGCTGAAAGCTGAGATGAGGGAATTTTTCATGTTTCGTTACCTTTTCTCAAGTTGCATCAGGTCGATGACCCGCTGCTGCGGAAGTCATTATAGTCCCTTACTTTTCAACCGTGTTTCTGGAGTGTAGAATTATATTTCTGGATTGTTTCCAAAACCTTCTTGCACTTGGTGTGGAAACTCAAGAGTTGGCCAATTAGATCTTGCGCGGATCCCAGTCGAGCAAAAAGCCGATCTCGCTCGGAATTCCGTCTTGGAAGTTGATCGTCTGCACTTTAAGTCTGTAACCAGCTGGCTTGCCGAAGGCCTGATATCGGTCGTAAAACTCTTTTGGCTTACCTTGGAGCGTTTGCGGCCAGTCGCGGTCCGCGTTGTTTATTGCCTGGCCCCCGTCGATGCAGAGCGCAGCCGGAAAACAGTAGACGAGCGCCTCGAACTTTCCGCTGTGAAGCGCATTTACCACCCGGCGGTGAACCATTGCGATTTCGTGCTCAGTCACTCCCTCCCCGAGGAAATCAGCAACAAAGTCGGTGCCTTTTCTCCTCGCTCTGTCTGCTCTTTCAGCCTCCCCTAGCTGCCGTTTGGGAATCGACATACGAAGCTCCTCCGCAGTTGCGGGCGGCTTGTCCCGATCGGACTTGATGCTTTCGGCCATTCTCTCGCCCCCTCGTTCGCAAGGCGCGACGGCGACAACACGGACATATTTGGGATTTCTCTCCCGAGCGGTCTTCGGTGGAGTTCTCTAAAAAAGCCGGGCGGCCAAACGCCCAATCAATGCCGCCGGCGCGGATGAAGCATTCCGAAAGCTAAACCGGTCCTGATCCCGCTGTCCATTGTCCCGGAGGGCAACTTCCAGACGCCCGAACACCGGTTAGCGCTCTCAATAATGCTTCGGCCAAATCTCAGCTAACAAGGAGGTGATACCGATCCGCAATGTGTGGGGCAACACGCCTCGCGTTGATGGGCGAAGGTCCCAGACTAGGTTGAAGCCTTGTAGATCGCGTCAAACAGCAGGCGTGCGGCAAACGGCTTGCGCAGATAAGCTGTGCAGCCCGCCTCTATGGCTCGAAGCTGCGTGGCCTCGTTGTCGAACGCTGTCATGAATACGATCGGAATGTCCGATCCCAAATCCGCCAGCCGACGCTGCAGTTCGAAACCGTCCATAGTTCCCAACTGCACATCGAGAACAAGACAGGTCGCTCGTGCCGGCGCTGTGCTGGAGAGGAATGCCTCAGCCGAACCGAAGACTTCCGACACAAGACCTTTCGCCCGCAAAAGACGTTGAATCCCTCTCAGCACATCGGGATCGTCGTCGACTACTGCCACCATCAATGGCTTTGGTTGCACCGAGCGATTCCTTGGAGCTGGCGCCATGCGGGGGGCGAAAGCACAGCAGCCACTGTGTTATGCTGTCATGACCGTAAGGTGCGATCGCTCCGTCGGATATTGTACTTGGGGGCCGATTCTTCTCGCCATTATCGTGAAGAACTTGCTCAGCAAAATGCAAAACCTGGCAACCTAGCACCACGTCACGCATCTAGGCCCTGACCGCATCCGGGGCACTCAGTCTTTCGGAAAGGGAGACTAGCTCTACAACCGATCGAACTTTGAGCTTGAACATCACTTCATGGCGATGCGCCTTGACCGTACGCACCGACGTCCGCAATTCAAATGCAATCTGCTTGTTGAGCTTACCGCGGACAACCAGCGCAAAAACCGCCTTTTGACGGGGTGTCAACGTATCGACCAGCCTGCGCAACGCGCCTAGCCGATCATAGTGTTCATGCGCTGTCTCCGACCGCAGAAACGCACGTCTGACGGAACCAAGCAACAGCTCTTTGGGCACAGGCTTTGAGAGGAAGTCTTCAGCCCCTGCCTTGGTTGCCCGCACGCACATCGGGATATCGCCATGGCCGGTTAAAAAAATAATCGGAATCAAGCATCCACGATCAGCCATTCCATCCTGAAGTTCCAGCCCACTTAGGCCTGGCATTTGGACATCGAGTAGAATGCAGCCGCATGCATCAACCGGCGCCTGCTCCAGGAATTGTGTTGCCGACTCGTAAACAATTACGTGAAAGCCTGAGGCTCGCAGTAGTCGGGCAATTGACGCGCGAAACGATGCGTCGTCATCGACAACATGGATGGCCGGAGACCTAGCGACTACGCCGGGAACTCTATGGTCAGCGGAAGGGTGACACGAAACATCGCCCCTCCCTGCGGTACGTTCTCCGCCCATATCAGTCCTCCATGATTTTCCACGATCGCGCGGGCGATGGACAACCCTAGGCCCGTGCCCTCCTGTTTGGTCGTGAAGAACGGCTCGAAAATCAGTTCCAACCAGTCGGCCGGAATACCTGGACCGGAATCCGCGACCGAGATTTCGGCGGTGTATGCGCCGACACGGGCGGTTTGGATCACCAGCGTAGGCACGCCGGAGGCGGATCCGCCAATTGCATCCACCCCGTTCAGAGCCAGATTCAAAACGACCTGTTGTAGCTGAATTGGATCGGCACGAATTGGCAGAGAGCCCTGCTCTCGGCCGACACTCAGTAGAACACCCTTGGCCGCGGCATAGGGTCGGAGGATATCGCGTACGATGCTGACTGTGTGATTCAGATCAATTTCATGGAGTGCGACCTCACTCTTTCGAAGAAAGCCGCGCATGTGGCTGATCACGTCAGCTGCGCGCTGATCGTCCCGGCGAATGTCGGCGAGGATCTCCTTGACCTGATCCAGATCAGGTGGGTTCGCCGAAAGGAGAATCTCCGCGGCCTCGGCGTTGGCCATGATCGCAGCTAAGGGCTGGTTTAGTTCGTGTGAAATTGCAGATGACAGGATTGCAGCGTCGGCACTGCGGTTCAGATCGGCAACCTCGAGCAGGTGACGTCGCATCTCGCCAGGCGGCTGCCGATTGCCTTCGGTATCGACACACGAGCCGATATAGCCCAGAAACCTTCCATCGTGATCATAGCGTGGAATTCCCGTAAAGTCGATCCAGCGATAGATCCCGTCATGTCGCAGGAGACGATATTCCATTCGGAATTCTTTCTGATCGTCAAAGTGACTGGCGTAACAGTCCAAGCATCGAGCACGATCGTCTGGGTGCACTCCCTCGGTCCACCCGCTCCCCACCTCTGCCTCAATGCTGCGTCCCGTGAATTTCAGCCAAGGCCGATTGAGCCAGTTACACAGCTTGTCCTGGCCGGACACCCAGATCATTACGGGCGCGATATCCATGACGTCGCAGAACCGAATATCTAGCCCCACTGGGAGCTCGAAATCCGACCCGCCGGTGGTGCACTCATCCATGTTGCCGCCTAGCTAGACCACCCAGCCACACCATGTTTATATTAGATATGCCACAGACCGGTGACAATAGATATTCTGTCGGATTCGTACAACTGACGGTAGTCAAAGGAAGGGACCGAGCCTAGCTTGCTGGCAGGCGTATGAAATATAAATGCGGCGCTTGTAATATCACGATCAGCGGCTGATTTTTCCTGAAAAATTTGTCTAATTGAAAAACCACGATTATTCATGATAAACTCGGCAACGGACTTTCTAATAAGGAGTCTTCTTCTCTCTATTGAAAATATCCGCCGCAGAGTCTCCCGTCGCCACTCTGTTTTCGAGGACAAACTGCGGGCGTAATAGTTATGCTCATTTTTGCATCACAACCAGGGGCCATGACCTGGATTTAGACGACCGTGCAATCCGAGATGATTGCGCTACAGAGAGTAAAGCTAAGGACGAAGTCCATGCGTCGCTTTGGAGACGCGCCGGTCGGACAGCTCCTGAAGTGCGGGATCCGCGCAAGCGTCTTCCGCGCCGGAAAGCCGTCCTGACTTGGACAGATCTCGGCAGTCAGACTTCAGTTGGCTGTTAGCCTGCAACCAGTTCGAGCAGCTTCTGATACCGCGGATGGCTGCGGATAGGGTCGAGATCCGAATCGTTCTTGAATCGCAACTTCAGGTCGGGGCCCACCTGGTGCAGATACATCTCCAGCAGGTCGATTGCCCGGTCGGACTCGCCTAACATCGAATAGACACACGCCGCGTTGTAGCGAGTGCCACTGTCCTCCGGGTCGATGGCCAGCGCTCGCGCCAGCCACTGCTTCGCCTGCTCGCCGTCGCCCAGGGCTACGAGCGCGCACGCTCCCAACTGCGCGGGCTTGGAGTCTTCAGGGTGCAGCCTAAGCGCTTCTTCGGCTCGTTTCAGGCCGAGGCGCGCGTAACCTTTGGTTTCCAGTGTGCGGCCGAGGGATCGCAGCACATTCAAGAGCAGCACTGGCGAAATATAGTCGTCCGGTCTCAGTTCCAGGGCGCGGATGTAGTGTTCCGCCGCTTGCTCGAAATCGCCGGCAGTCACGCTGAAATCGGCATAGTGATAGTGTGCCTCGTGGCAATTGGGATCGAGCGCCAGCGCCTGAAGCAAGGCTGACTGTGCTTCAGTGCGTCTATTGGCAACCATCAAAGCGTAGCCATGCGCGGCATGAGCCTCGGCCAGATGCGGATCGATTGCCAAAGCCTTGCTGATGCAGGCGAGGATTTCTTCGATCGGGGTCGATGCGCCGTGCTTCGAAACGAGACGCGCATCGCAATCGGCCATGCCGGCATAGGCTCGGGCATAGAGCGGGTCCAACTCCACGGCCCTTGCGAACATCCGCCGCGCCAGCATCAGCGAGGATTTCGTCCCCATGTGAAATATCTGACGGGCCCTCAGATATTGGGTGTAGGCCTCCACGTTGTCGGTCCGCGACCGCCCGATGGCCTCCTTTTCCTGTGGCAGAAGCTGGACTTTCAGCTGTTCGACGATCGCGTGGGTTATCTCGTCCTGAACCGCGAAAATGTCTGAGAGATCGCGGTCGTAGCGGTCGGCCCACAGGTGTCCGCCGGTCGAGCCGTCAACCAATTGCGCGTTAATCCTGACCCGGTTCCCCGCTTTCCGGACGCTCCCCTCGACAATGTAAGAGACCCCCAATTGTCTGGCGATGCCCTCGAGATCGACAGCCTGGCCCCTGTAGGTAAACACGGTATTGCGACCAAGAACGAACAGCCCCGAGACTTTCGAGAGATCGGTTATGATGTCCTCAGTCATACCGTCGCTGAAGAACTCCTGCTCAGGGTCGTTGCTCATATTAGAGAAGGGCAGGATCGCCACCGATGGTTTGTCGGGCCGCGCCCTCCGCTTACCCCCCGCCACGGCTTCTGGCGTCATCCCGCCGCCGAGGTTGACAAAAAAGACATGCACCGGCTGGACGATGTTCTTGACGGCCTTCTCACCTTGGTCGACGAATTCC
>NZ_VFVA01000073.1:0-6660 GCF_006442155.1 Mesorhizobium sp. B2-4-14
ACGCGGTTCATGCGGGCGAAATCCGATTGCATCTGCTGCAATCGCGCCAGCGCTTGCGTGCGATCCTCGATGTCGGTGTTGAAGCCGTACCATTTGACGATGTTTCCATCGTCGTCGCGCAAGGGCATGGTCCGGAACAAAAACCATCGATATTCCCCATCATGGCGGCGCAGTCGCACTTCGGCCTCTCCCGGCATTCCCGAGGCCAACAGGGTTTTCCATGTGACAGCCAGCCCGTTCAGGTCGTCCGGATGAACTGCGGCCGTCCAACCCCAATCCAGAAGCTGCTCCGCCGGGGACCCAATGTAGTTGAGATATTGCTGATTGAAGAACTCGGCCGAACCGTCCGGCCGTGCCGACCAGGCCAGTGCCGGAATCGTGTCGATAATGAGCCTGAGACTACGCTCGCTTGCCGCCAGCGCCTCTTCCGCCCGCTTTTGCTCGGTAATATCGCGTGCCACCCCATAAGTTCGTCCGCTATCCACCGTCACTGTCCACGACATCCAATGATAGGAGCCGCTCTTTCCACGCAGGCGGTTTTCGAAGTGCTTGTGGCCTTTGGCAAGCTGACCAAGCGCAGCGCGGGTTTTTTCTCGATCGGCCGGGTGGAGGAGCCATTCGGACGATTTGCCAAGCAAATCCTCTACTGGCCAGCCTAGCGTAGCAGTCCAAGCCGGATTGATACTAAAAAGTGTTCCATCCACCGCGGCAATCGCCAGCAAGTCCTGAGATACGTTCCATATTTGCAGCCGCTCCCGCGTCTCGGCTTGTACGCGTTGTTCGAGCGTTTCGTTGAGCTCGCGCAACGCCGCTTCCGCGCGACTTCGCTCGATTGCAACTGCCGCGGCACTGGTGAACAATTCCACTATCCGCTTGTCGCGTGGACTCGAGTCGCGAACATCAAGGTAGAAGAGCGCAAACGTTCCGAGTACCTTGCCCTCGTTGGAAAAGATCGGCGTGGACTCGCAGGATCGAATGCCGAATGGCCTTGCGTAATCCTGGAATTTAACCCACTTCGGATCGGCCGCCAGGTTGGGTACGACGACGGCTTGTCGCGTGGCCACTGCGTAGCAGCACGGCCCTATCATCGATGACACGGGCAATCCATCGATGGCCTTGCGATAATTCTCGTCAAGACTCGGCGCTGCGGTGTCGCGAAACATCGTCGCGTCCTCGTTTACCGGATGGATGCATGCAATGACACTGTCGACTGACTCCTGCTCCATCGTGTGACAGAGCAATTCCAGCGTTCCTTTTAGCGGGCCGCCCTCCGCGACAGTTTCCAAGGCAACCCGAGTGGCCTCCTCGCGGCGCCTGATGATCGCCTCGCGTTCCGCGAGAGCGCGGTACAATCGGGAATTCTCGATCGAGATTGCCGCTTGCGAGGCAAGGACCTTCAGCACGGTGACGCGATCGGGCGTAAAGGCGTGTGACGTTAGATCGTTCTCAAGGTAAAGAACCCCACCAACTTTGGCTTCATTGACAAGCGGCATGCATAGGATGGACCTTGCGTGTTGTTCTTGGACGTAAGGATCTGAGGAATAGGCCGGGTGAGCCGAGGCGTCGTCGACGATCACGTTTTCCCGCGATCGCATGACGTAGCGGACGATGGATCCTGGAAACGCCGCTGCCAGTTCGTCTCCCTGACGAACGATGATGCCGTCCGGGCCGGTCGTTGCTACCGCCACGTGTCGCAGGTCATCCCCGTGCGATAGCAGCAAGAGGCCCCTTTCGGCACCTGCGTGCTCGATCGCGAGATGCATCAGCGCGTCGATAAGTTTCTCCAACTCCATCTCACTGGAGACGGCTTGCGACACCTTGACCACGGTCGCGAAGTCCAGCTGCTCGACCGAGGCCGCAATAGTCGCAACGGCGGTACGCGCCGGTTCGAACTCTCGCAATGAGGGATAAAGCGCCTCGAGTTGCCTGACTTTGCCATCGGCTCCCCAGCGTAGATAACAGGAGCGCGCTTCCCGCAAGTAAGTGGCCGCAATCGTCGCGTAGCCACGCGCCGCATAAAAGCGTGCAGTCAACTCGTTGGCGATGGCTTCGTCGTTGATAAAGCCGTTTGCCCGTGCCGACGCGATGGCGCACTCGTACAGGTCCATGGCCTCGATCGGGCGCCCCTCGATCCGGGCAATCTCGGCGCCGACCAGCGCTGCGCGGCCTTCGAAATTCTGCGGGGAGTTCGCTGCCCAGCCCCGAAGCTCCCGCTCGTGGGTCGCGAGCGCCACCCTGTGCCTGTCGGACGGGTCGGAGTCTGCGGATTGGCAACGTGACGCGTGAGAGAGTGCCGCGTAGAAGTGATATTCCGTCTTCTCCAACATAAGGAGCGATAGCGGTGCGGACGTCGCGTACCAAGTGTCCACTTTCTCCGCTGCACCGATCGCCGACAGGTAATCGCTGGCGAAGAAGCGAGCCTGGAGTTTTCGGATCCAGTAGTGACATTCCAGGAAAGCGCCGGCGGGTTGACCTGTCGCGCGCTCCTCAAACGCGCGTTCCTTGAACCAACCGTCATCGAGTGAACCGAACTTCGTGGTCTTTCCGCGGAGCGTCCGGACGAGAGCGAGCGGTGCGGACATCCGGTCGAGAAAGAATCCAAACGGAAGCACGAACTCCAATCCCTGCTCGGCCTCATCCTCGACTTGATCGAGTGGATGACCCAGAGCAAGAAGAATGGAAATGAGACTGCGGCACGAAAATGCAGCAAATGCGGGTTCGCCGTGCCGCTTCGCCATCTGAAAAGCACGACGCGCTGGATCGATCGCCTCCGCAAGCGGCCGTGTCCACGGAACCACCACCGCAAAGCGGTTGTAGACCCGCCCCCCAAAATGATTCAGTCCGCGACGCTCGACCAGATCGCAGGCCATCTTCCCAAGTCGATAACCTTTTTCTTGGTCGCCAAAGTGGGCGCTGGCTATCAATCCCGTTGCCGCGTAGCTCACCGGTGCGGCGTCGCTGTTCCCACGCTCCAGACTTAGATTAGTTGCTCTGCAGATGCTGAGCGCGACCAAATTCTCGTCAATGTACTCGGCTGGAAGACTCAGTTTCGTCAGCATGTCGAGCGTCGCAAAAGCCTCGGGATCCTGCATCAGCGGCAGGTTCACGACATCCTCGATCGCGCGATTTCCAAGCAGTGACCAGATGCGCTCATATTCGCGGCGCGTTTCTTCTTCGCTGGGATGCGGCGACCAATCGATACCAACACCCCGCAAGCACTCCAGGGCGACGGCGACGGCCTGCTCGCCCGCCCCAAGCATGGCGTACAGATCCACAAGCCGGCGTCCGACGGCGCATCGTTGGACCGTGCCGACAACACGCGCTGCGAGCGAATTCAGGCGCTCTTCGGCGGCCTGCAAGGCGCCGGTGCAGACCTCGCAGTCCGCCGGGTGCAACTCCAGTTCAAACGCCAGCTCCTGTCGGCGCTCCCACGCGTCGACCGGCAACAGGGCTGCGCCGGCGGTGAGATACGTCAGCGCGGAGCCATAGGCCGACGACGCTTTGGCGCGCTTGCCGGCGGCCAGATTCAGCTCTGCGAGCTGCTCGCGTTCCTTAAGTGACGTGATTAACGGAGTGCCGCGATTGAGCTGGTTGACGATTTCGAAAATTGCCTCGTCGCGCTTTTCCGGTGGCGTGTGCGCCACGAGCAGGCGGCCGATGGTCAAATGCGCCTCGGCGCGTGACTTTTCCGGAATCAGCGCATAGGCGGCTTCTTGGACGCGGTCATGAACGAACTTGTAGGAGTGATCGAGGCGCTCGATCAATTGTTGACGCAGGGCCTCCCGGAGCGCTGCGTGTACTTCTTCCTCGGGCGTTCCCAGAACCATCGAGAGCATCGTGGCATCGGCGATGTTGCCGAGGCAAGCGAGCTGCCGCAAGGCTTCTTGCGTGTCGAGCGGTAGCCGCGTCAGCTTCCCGGCCAGAAGCCCCACGACATTGTCCGTGTACTGTTTGGCGTGGATGCCGCCAAGATCGAAGGACCATCGAGCCTGTCCATGATCGAACGCAAGAAGACGCTCGTCGGCGAGCAGGTGAAGAAACTGAATCACGAAAAACGGATTGCCTTCGGTCTTGGCGAGCACCAGCTCCGCGAGCGGGCCGGCCTGCTCAGCGGCATCACAATGGAACGAGTCCGCGACAAGGTTTCTGAGATCGTTGGGCGCGAGCGGGCCCAACTTGATGTCCTGCACCCTTCCCGTTGCTCGAATCGCCTCCAGCTTGCGCATGAGCGGATGCGCCGCGGTCACTTCATTGTTCCGGAAGGCACCGATGAGGAGGAGATGGCGCAGATCGGACTGGCTCAACAGTTCTTGCAGCAGGCTGAGGGTGGCCTCGTCAAGCCATTGCAAGTCATCGAGAAAGAGTGCCAACGGGTGTTCCTGCCGAGCGAACACAGTCAGGAATCGCCGTAAAACCAGTTGAAAACGCCGTTGCGCGTCCTGTGGTGGAACCTCCGGGACCGGTGGCGGCTCGCCGATGATGAGCTTTACTTCAGGAATGAGATCCACAATCAGTCGTGCGTTGGGTCCCAGCGTCTCGCGCAACGCTTCGCGCCAAGGCACAAGGTCCGTTTCGCTCTTGCCGAGCAGCGGTCTGATCAGACCCTGAAAGGCCTGCACCAGCGTCGAGTAAGGAATATCGCGCTTATGCTGATCGAACTTGCCGGAAGCGAAAAGACCCCGCGGCGGTATGAGCGCCGGCTGCAACTCGTTGACGAGCGAAGACTTTCCGATACCGGAATATCCCGATACCAGGACCAGCTCGGGGGCGCCTCCTTTGACGACGCGATCAAAGGAGGCGAGCAAGGTTTCGACTTCTTCTCGCCGACCGTAGAGTTTCTCGGGAATCCGTAACTGGTCCGGCGTGTCGCGTGCGCCGAGTGAAAAGTCGTCAATCCGGTGCTGCGCCCCCCATTCGGCCTGGCATCTGCGAAGGTCGCTTTCGAGACCGGAGGCGGTCTGATAGCGGTCTTCGGCCCTTTTGGCGAGCAGCTTCATGACGACCGCCGACACGGTGCCGGGGATATCGCTCCGCTGCCCCGTGAGTTCCACCGGCTGCCTAGCGAGGTGGCAGTGCACCCATTCCATGGGCTCGGCCGCCGTAAACGGCAAACCACCGGCGAGCATTTGGTAGAAGGAGATGCCGAGCGCGTACAAATCGCTGCGGGAATCGATTGACCGGTTCATCCGTCCGGTCTGCTCAGGCGCCATGTAGGCGAACGTACCGGCGATCGTTTCGGGAGCGTCGAGGGGCTGGCGCTCGCGGGCCAAACGTGAGGCGATACCAAACCCCGTCAGCCATACGTCACCGGTTGCAGCGTTGACCAAGACATTGGCCGGTTTGATGTCCTTGTGAATGAGCCCGCGCTGATGGAGCTTGCCGAGAGCTGCGGCAATACCGGTCGCCAGCTGCAAGAAGCGTCCCACTTCCATCGGCGCGGCGAGCAGCCGCGCCAGCGGCTCACCGCCGACATCCTCGAGCACCAGGATGGTCCGGCCGGCGTCGTGCACGAGCTCTAACGGCCGCACGGCCCACGCCCGATCGAGCTTATCCTTCAATTCGAATTCGTGGATGAGACGATCGAGGCCAGAGCGTGACTGATGGTCCGTCGCGGGCTGTACAAACAGCACGGGGCGCTGCTTTCCACTCTCGTCCGGCCGCCAGCCGCGGCGAAAGGCGCGTTCGCCGTCCTCCCATGCGGCCTGAGAGCCGATGCCCTCGTACGCGCCACTGGGTGGATCGGACACCATATTGCAAACTCCGGCGCCACGGATGAATTCGGTTGACTATACCGACCGGCGATGCCGCCCGCTATCGGAAACCGGCTGCTGATGACAAGCCCCATGATGGCCCTGAGTGCCTTCGCGCGGCTCTCACGCGGGCTGAACAAGCATGAGCTTATGATCCCGCTTCGTGGCCGGGGACGGTGAACTTGAACACGGCGCCGTGCGGTTCGTTTTCCTCTGCCCAAAGCCGGCCCCCATGGGCGGCTACGATCGATCGGCAGATCGACAGCCCCATCCCCGTTCCAAGGGACTTGGTCGTGTAAAACGCGTCGAAAACGCGCTCCAGTTGAGCCGGTTGGATGCCCGGCCCGGAATCACGAACCGTGACGAGGGCGCCTGTGCGGTCTTGCTCGGTACTGATCGACAACTCGCGTGCACCTTCCTTCATCGAACCCATTGCCTCGGCCGCGTTCAGGATCAGGTTCAGCATGACTTGTTGAATTTGAACGCGATCGGCATGAACCGGGGGCAATCCATCCGCAAAGCGGGTCCGAACCTGGACACCGCTGCTGACAATTGAGCTCCGCGCCAATGCGATCACCTCGCTTATGGCGGTATTGAGGTCAACATAGTCCTTTCGCGGCGGTGCTTTCCTCACCTGATCGCGGATTCGACCAATAATGTCTCCAGCCCGGTCGGTGTCGCCCACAACGCCGCCCAGCGCCTCCCTGACCTCGCTCAGATCCGGCGGCTGCTTGTCCATGAAATTGAGCGCCGCGCGGGCATTGTTGCGTGCACTGGCGATCGGCTGCGTGATTTCGTGAGATAGCGACGCCGCCAGTTCTCCCATGATGCCCACGCGGTTCATGCGGGCGAAATCCGATTGCATCTGCTGCAATCGCGCCAGCGCTTGCGTGCGATCCTCGATGTCGGT
>NZ_VFVA01000074.1:0-3449 GCF_006442155.1 Mesorhizobium sp. B2-4-14
GTATGTTGCAGAGGACCTGCTGCGCGGTGAGGGCTTCACCGAAATTGCCTATGTCGCCGCAGGTCCCGGTGTGGCCACGGCCTCCGCGGTGGCGAATGGCGAGATCGACTTTAGCCTCAACTTCGTGACAAATTCGATCGTCGCCTTGGACTCCGGTGCGCGGATCACTCTGCTCGGTGGCGTCCATCCCGGTTGCTTCGAGCTGTTTGCCAAGCGCGGGATCGACAGCGTCGTCGATCTGAAAGGCCGGAGCGTCGGCGTCCAGGGGCTCGGTTCGGGGCCGCATCTGTTCCTCGCCAGCATCGCGGCCTATGTCGGACTCGATCCGGTGCGCGACATCAACTGGGTGGTGGACCCGGCGGTCAAGCCCAAGGAGTTGTTCGTGCGCGGCGACATCGATGCGTTCCTGGGCTTTCCACCGGACCCGCAGGAATTGCGGCGCAGCAAGGTCGGCCATGTGATCGTCAACAGCACCGTAGACCGACCTTGGTCGCAATATTTCTGCTGCATACTGTCCGGCAACAGCGATTTCGTGGCCGCGCATCCTGTTGCCACCAAGCGGGTGCTGCGCGCCATCCTCAAGGCTGCGGATCTATGCACCGCCGCGCCGGCCCTGGTTGCCGAGCGCTTGGTCGCGGGCGGGTTCGCCAGCCACTACGATGATGCGTTCGCAGCGATCAGCGAGTTGCCTTACCGGAAATGGCGGGACTACGATTCAACTGACACCGTCCGCTTCTATGCGCTGCGGCTGAAGGAAATCGGTTTGATCGGCTCCACACCCGACAGGATTATCGCGGAAGGTACGGACTGGCGTTTCCTTAAGGAGCTCAAGCGCGAGATGAAGACGTGAGTTGCTGGCCGGCATGCGCATTGGCACTGGCTCTGCTTGCTCCTTGGCTGGCACATGCGCATGACGCGCCGCGCGACGAGCGTCTGCCGGTTATCGGGCCCGCTCCGGACTTCACGCTGACATCGCAGGACGGGACACGCGTGTCGCTACGCGATTTTCGCGGCAAGGTGGTCGTGGTCGCGTTCATGTACACCTACTGTACTAGCGTTTGTCCGATGCTGACCGCCAACATGGCGCAGGTGCGGGACGAGCTCGGCTCCTACTTCGGGTCGAAGATCGACTTCGTCTCAATCACCCTCGATCCGGAGCGCGACACGCCCGAAGTGCTCAAGGAATATGCCGCGGCTTTCGGTGCCGATCCAAAGGGTTGGTCGTTCCTCACGGGCGATCCGTCGGCTGTCCGCGAGGTCGCGCTGAAATACGGCGTATTCGCGCGAGAGACTGCCGAGGGCGATATCGACCATACTACAGTGGCATCGCTCGTAGACCCGAGCGGCATGTTGCGCGTACAGTATCTCGGCGTTCGTTTCGACCTCGAGGAGTTCCGGGGTGACCTTCTCAGCCTCTTGGACGAATCCAAGTAACATAACGAACCGACTAGTCGGCTGGGTTGCCCGGCTGCCGGCGCGCGTCCAGACCAAGCTCTTGATCGCGTTCCTGTCGATCGTTGGCCTGCTAATCGTGCTCGGGGCCGTCGGGTTGCAGGTGCTGAGTGGGGTCAACGATCAGACCAACGAGCTGATCAAGCTGCAGCGCAGGATCGCGGCCTACCGCCAGGTACAGCACGATACGACCACCCAGCTCTACGGCATCTCCACCGCCCTGTTGCTTCAGGACGACCGGATGCTGGATGCGCAGCTGCGCCAGCTCAATCAGTTCGGCTACGATCTCGACCGCATGGAGTTCGTCGCCCAGGCTGAGGTGGAAGTGCTTGGCCAGGTCAGGCAAGAGTACGAACGGCTGACGGCAGGGGTGACGCACGTGGCAGAGCTCGTCCGCGCCGGCCGCACTGAGGAGGCGCGCAAGGTTCAGCTTGATGGAATCATACCGTCGGCCGACCGCCTTGAGCGGCTAACCAACCAGCTGGTCAACATCGCGGAAGCCGACATGGTGGCGGCCATCGAAACGACCGAGGGTGCGTACGGCACGTCCAGACTAATCGTGGTCTCGTTTGCGGTGGGCAGTATCCTGCTGGCGTTGGGGCTCGGCTACATCATCTCCTGGTCGTTGGTCGAGCCGGTCAAGAAAATCGAAGCGCGTCTCAGCCAAATGGCAGCCGGCGACTTCGCCCAACAGGTGGCCGTCGCAAACCGGGACGAGCTAGGCTCGCTGGCCAGCAACGTCAATCAGACATCCGAGCGGCTCGGGCGACTGTATCAGGAAGTTCAAGCGCGAACAGCCGAGCTTGCACGACTGGTCGGCGAGTTGGAGGCGCTTGGCGAAGTCAGCAAGGCCGTCAATTCGACGCTCGATCTCGACACGGTTCTGAAGACGATCGTGGCCAAGGCGGTTCAACTTTCGGATACGGATGCGGGCACCATCTATGTGTTCAGCGGCACGAGACAACAATTCCGCTTGCGCGCGACCTTCGGGATGAGCGATGAACTTATTGCCGTGATGTCGGATCAGGCCATTGGGCTGAATGACATGGAAATCGGCGGTGCAGCAGAGCACTGCACGCCTGTCCAGATCCCCGATCTCGCCGCAGGAGCGCGCTCACACGTTCAGAAGATCATGCTCGACGCGGGCTACCGGAGCATTCTCATCATTCCGCTGTTGAGGCCGAAAAAGATCGTCGGCGCACTGGTCGTCAGGCGCCGGGAGCCGGGAGAGTTCAACGAGCAGGTCGTGCACCTGCTGGAGACCTTCGCAGCCCAATCGGTGCTCGCGATCCAGAATGCCAAGCTGTTCCGCGAGATCGAGGAGAAAGGCCGGGAGCTGGAGGCAGCCAGCCGCCACAAGTCCCAGTTCCTGGCGAATATGAGCCACGAGCTCAGGACACCGCTCAATTCGGTCTTGGGCTTCACAGAACTGCTGGTCGACGGCATCTACGGCGAACTCCCGGACAGGGCAAAGACCACCGTCGCGCGCGTGCAGGCAAACGGCCGTCATCTCCTCGGGCTCATCAACGACGTACTCGACCTTTCCAAGATCGAAGCCGGCCAGCTCACGCTGGCGATCGAGGACTACTCCGTCGCGCAGATTGTTCGATCGACCATTACGGCTGTCGAGCCGCTGGCACGAACGAAGGGTCTTGAGCTTTCAACGACTGTTGCCGAGAACCTTCCATTCGGCCGCGGGGACGAACGCCGTTTGACACAGGTCCTGCTCAATCTTGCAGGCAATGCCGTCAAGTTCACCGAAACGGGTGCGGTCGACATTCTTGCCGATGCGGTCGACGGGCACTTCGAGATCACCGTCCGAGACACCGGTCCCGGCATCGCGTCCAAGGACCAGGCTCTCATCTTCGAAGAATTCCAGCAGGTCGACAACAGCAGCACCAGGCAGAAGGGTGGCACAGGGCTGGGCCTGGCTTGAGACGGTATCGCGAAGCGCCTTCTGGCGCAGCATCGATCGCACGCGCGCCAGCAGCGCCTGG
>NZ_VFVA01000075.1:0-3406 GCF_006442155.1 Mesorhizobium sp. B2-4-14
TCTGCGACGTGTACGGCGCCGGCTATTTCTACATCCCAGGCACCCAAACCTGCCTGCGCGTCGGCGGCTATGTCCGCTACGACATCGGCGTCGGTGACCGTGAGGGCACGCAAAACGTTTCGGATCACCTCGATGGCGGAAGCAATGATACCTACCGCAAGCAGGCCCGCTTCACGCTGAAGACCTGGACCGGCCAGGAAACCGAGCTCGGCACCTTGAAGACCTACACTGAGACCCGCTTTAACTTCGGCAACTCCTCGGGCGACTTTACCGGCGGGGGTTCTGGTTGGCAGGCTGGTAACAAAAGCGTATCGCTGAACTTCGCCTGGATCCAGCTCGGCGGTCTTCGAGTCGGCAAGGACGAATCGGCCTTCAATACGTTCATCGGCTACGCCGGCAACGTCATTGACGACACGATCGTTGCCTACGGTTCGTACGACACCAACGTCGTCCAGTACTACTTCGACGCCGGCAACGGCTTCTCGGCCGTGGTCTCGCTCGAAGAGGGCGCAGGTGCCGACACCATCGACAGCTACATTCCGCATGTCGTCGGCGGCGTGAAGTACACGCAGGGCTGGGGTGCCGTCACCGGCGTTGTCGCTTATGACAGCAACTATGAAGAATGGGCGGGCAAGGTTCGCTTGGATGTAAACGCCACCAATGAACTATCGCTATTCGTCATTGGTGGTTACGGTTCGGACTCGAACGCAGACAATAACTTCTACAAGCTATGGGACGGCAACTGGGCACTCTGGGGTGGTGGAACTTACAAGTTGAACGAAAAGACGTCATTCAACGTTCAGGTGTCGTACGATGAGGGAAAGACCATCGGTCTGGCCGCTAACATCGCTTACGCTATAGTTCCGGGATTAACTGTCACCGCCGAGGTCGATTACTTTAACAAGGCCGACACTGTCTATCATGCCTCGTCGGATGGAGTTGGCGGCAGACTGCGCTTTCAGCGCTCGTTCTAGATTCGAGCGATCTAGTCTAGCTGGTCCGCGGCGCACGCTGCGGACCATTGCCCTTTTGGAATGAGCAAAACCAAAGCGGCATTGCAGAAACATCGCGAAATATTTTGAAACCTTTTTGAACAAAAACGACGATTGAAAGCTGATTTAAGCCATATATGATGTTTATACCGGATGCGTTGAACGTAGAAGAGGGGATTCGATGCCGCAGCATAGCAAAGTAATAATGCTGACAAAAGCGATGATAGGTTCGAACGACGATCATTGCATAGATGTTTTCCAGGAAACGGTGGCGAAAGTCCACGGTGTTATCAGCGCGGAGAAATTCCGCTTTGTTCATAACGACGAAAGCGCGCGTCGATATCGCTGGGGCTACATGGTTGTTTATGACAAAGATGCTGCAGATATCGGTCGAATAATCGAATTTGCGATGACAAGTTCAAGTTACAAAACTGTTATCGGTAGTGCAATTCATGATCCGGACTACATCACGTATTTCGAGCCCGTAATCGAAACGAATCGCAAAGAGTTAACCCACGGTTATATGGCCAAGGAAGGACGGGCGCCGGAGGAAAAGGAGACCGATTTGGCGAGAACGAATGCAGAGCGAAATTCCGAACCCTATTTGACGCGGTGGAGACGCGCCGACGTCGACTCGCTCCGACTGGAAGACTGGGCAGGGGCCGTTGCCGGCCCGACATATCTTGAAGCAACTCTGCGGATTCCAAGATCGACGTTGCACCGTTGGCAGAGGCGAAACCAGGTCATTGCATTGCGGAAAGGCCTAGGCAGGCATGTGTTCCCTTTGGCGCAGTTTGTTGACGGAAGACCTGTTGCCGGAATACCTGATGTGTTTGCCTTGGCAAAGCACCCAAGGGTTGCGTGGTCGTGGCTCGTTCACCCCTCGCCGTATATCGACGGCAATGTTCCCATCGAGTTGCTCAGGCGCGATATGGTCACGGAAGTAGTGGTGGCTGCCAAGATGTCATTTTAATTTCACATTAGTTGGATGCGGAATTGGGTTCGCATGCAGTTCCTATGTTGCGCTGACTCCGCCTCTTCCGGAGTGCGCGAAAGGACGAGACCAAGCTTGATGGAAGGAGCTGCGATGCTTCGATTGATGCCGGAATGGCCGCTGCTCTGCTACAAGCTCATCGACAACGGCGAACGGCAACATAGCGGGCGTGAGCTCCCGCTGCGATCATTCTTGGCGCAATGCGCGCGACCTCTGGGACGCGCCGGCTATGGCAGCAACCGGAGCTTCAAAGCTGAATGGGATGCGCCTTCACGAGTTGGGCAGGGTCGTCCATTGATTAATTCACGTCAGCAGGAACAATGCCATGAGCCTCCCGCTAAAGCGCGGCCTCTCCGCGTCTGCGCTGCCAGCCGCTATCGAGCGCTTCTTTCTAGGCCGATGGACCGATCAGCCGAAAGGCTGGGGAGGCGGGCCAACTCATTGCTGAGCCTTGCGGCTATAGGCGCGGCGTTTTGCGTTTCGCCAACGCACGCCGCGATCGTCGAAGGTCCTATTATGAACGTCGATGTCGCGATCGCGTTCGCCGTTGACTCCTCCTCGTCGATTGCCCCGAAGATCGCCGACCTGCAGCGCGAGGGCCATGCCGCGGCACTTACTTCGCCCGAGATCATGGCGGCCATCTCACAGAACTACGTTCGCTGCATCGGTATCGCCTATTTTGAATGGTCAAGCCCCGGCCAGACACGCACCGTGCTGCCGTGGACGCGCATCTGCGGACTGGAGGATGCGAAGGCCGCCGCAGCGGTGATCAGAACGAAAGGAGATACTGGTTACCGTCGTCGAGGCCGTGGCGGAACATCAATCTCGACAGCGATCGATGTCGGAAGCCTTCTGCTCGACCAGTTTCCGGGAAAAGCAATGAAGAAAGTGGTCGACATTTCTTCGAACGGCGAGAACAACGACGGGCTTCCCGTTCGGCCAAGCAGGATGAACGCCATCGCCAAGGGATATACAATCAACGCGATCGCCATCCCCCCGAACGACGGGAGTCCGATGGATCGGCTGGCGTCCTATTTTAAACAATCCGTCATTGGCGGCTTCCGGGCTTTCGTCATTTCGCCGACAGGGCAGCGCGACTACATCACCGCCCTTCGCCACAAGCTGGTGATGGAAGTTAGCATGAACGCTCCGGCACAAGGGGAACGATCGTTGACCGCTCCCAAGTCGCGTTCGATCGGGGAGTCGATCGCGAGCCCCATTTATGCCGACATCCATCGCCGCGCGCTCGCTCTCGCGCAATGGCTTCAGCGGGACCGCTTCGGGCTTGGCGACCGCATCGCCACCTTCGCCTGGAACACCGCCCCGAAGCGTAAAGCGGAGGAACTGCGATGCTCGGACTGATGCAGGAATGGCCACTGCTGTGCCACAAGCTGATCGATAATGCTGAACGGCAGCATGG
>NZ_VFVA01000076.1:0-3072 GCF_006442155.1 Mesorhizobium sp. B2-4-14
ACCTTAGCAGGAACGCAAATGAGATTTGGAATCCGATATGCGCGATCCACGGTTTGTCAACGCCTGCTCTTTGCAATCTGCAAAACGCAGCCATTCCCAAGACCGGCCATTGGGGTTTCACGACGATCGGACGAAGTGACGCCGCTCACTTCGTGGCCCTTAATCGTTGCACCAACACGGTTGAGACGCGGCCAATCTGGATCGAAATGACGAATACGATGGGCGCATAGACCCGTGCATTCCATCCTTCGGCCTTGCAGAATTTTACAAGCAATAGAGCCAACGGAAGCCCCACCAGAAGCATGCCAAGAGCCTGCGGACGTCTCTTTCTGAGGTTCGATATGTGCCTCTTGGTCTGGGGTCATTTCCTCAACCTCACGCCAGCGTCACCGCCATTGTCAATAGTAGTAGCAGCGCCAGCGACCGCACCAGTATGCTGGATAGCGGTACCGGGGCGAGCTCGCGATCGCTGCTGCGGCAAGACCTATGGCGGCAGCGCCGAGAACCGCATTGGCCACCGCTTGATTATTCTGAGCGGTTTGCTGCTCTCTTTCTCCGTACATGTAGAACATGCATCTGGTATAATCCTGCGAGCCGGGCTTGTAGCCAAACATGCTGCATTTCTGCCCGTCCTGGACTTGGTGGGCAGCAGTATATTGAGTGGTAGATTGGCAGCCGGCAAGGATGGCGCAAAGGAAAAGCGTGGCGAATACTCGCATAACACCCCCCAAAAATTGCCGCTCCATATACAGCATCGCTTAAGCGACGCTTCATTACAACTGTTTAATTTTAGTACGCAATCGAAACAAGGCGCAAGCCGTGCCAGATAGCGTGACCGTATCAATCGGTCAGCTTCTCCACCGTGGCGATGATTGCTTTGGCAAGCGCCTCGGCCTCATGGATCGGGGCCGGCCCATAGAGCGCATTGACCATTTCTCGGCTGGGCAGCACGCCGGCCGGACAGGTAGCCTCGATCGCCATTCTGATTAAGCCAAGGGCCTCATCGCAGTCCTCGGCCGGGATCATTATAGTGGGCCGGGCGCGAGCCTGCTCGAACGTCTCCCACTCATCGTTTGGCAAGGCTGCTCCCTCCTGTCGCGAGATTCGCAACGTGCGATCGGTCGCCTTGTTTCAGCCGCTATTTCCCGATTCGGAACAATTTTAGCTAAAGCTAATTGAATTGAACCGGGTTTTGCGAGTGAGTGATGCGTCTGAAGTTCATCAAGCCGATGGAACCCGATCTGGTGGACGCCCCGCCCCAGGGCGATGAGTGGATCCATGAGATCAAATTCGATGGGTACCGCACCCAAGTCATCAAGGATGATGATGGGATTCGGCTGATCACCAAGAATGGCTACGATTGGACGGGCCGCTATAGCCAATTGGCCGGAGAAGCGGCGGCAATCGAGGCACGAGACTTCATCATCGATGGCGAGGCGATCACGGTCAATGAGGCCGGCCTCTCCGACTTCCACGCATTGCAAACCGCCGTCACCAGCCGCAAGCCGTCTCGCGACCTGTATCTGGTAGCGTTCGATCTCCTGCACCTAAACGGGCACAATTTGCGCGACATGCCGGTAGAAGACCGCCGCGATATCCTCCAGGCGTTGATACCGGACGATGGCCGCATTCAGTTCAGCGAAGCAATGCCCGGAACCGGTGATGCCGTCTATCACCTTGTGGACCAGGCCGGCCTGGAGGGCATGGTTTCAAAGCGCAAGGGCAGCGCCTATCGCAGCGGCCCAACGATGAACTGGCGCAAGATCAAATGCTTCACCGAAAGGGATCTTGAAATCATCGGCGTGAAGCGAGAGGCCGGCAAGCCCGCGATGGCGCTCCTGGCCGAGAACGGCCGCTATGTCGGCGGCGCCTTCATCACTATGAACCGCGAGATCCGGGAACGGCTGTGGAACCGTGTGCAGGGCAAGGTCGGCGCGTTGGCGCCGATAGGCCTGGCCAAGGAAAAGGCCGAATGGCTAAAGCCGGGCCTGCTCGGCCGCGTGAGGTTCCTGAAAGGCGAGGAGAAGCTACGTCACGCCTCGCTCAAGGACTTTCGGGAGGATGATCACAATTCGGGGAAAGGCGACTGAAGCCTTCCGGTGTGGGCGCTGCGCTAAGACCCGCTGCTGTTCACAGTGTTGCCGATCGTCTTGAACTTGACGTTAAGGGCATTGCCCAAGGCGCCAGCGCCAGTGTGACGATGGCGAGTGCCACCAAAGCCCCGATCAGAGCATATTCGATTGCCGTAGCGCCGGCCTCGTCTCGGATAAACCGAATAAGTGTTTGCATGGTCAAACCTCCTATATAAGCTAGAGATAATACGCGCTCGACCTTGCCGCCTGGTTAAGATCGCAAAAAAGCGAGCCGGCTGCGCCTATGGGCCACGTGAAAGCACTTGGCTGAATGACCACCCGGGCTCTGAATTTTTTGCATAAATGGCTGGAAGAAAACGTTCCTGAAAACCTTTCGACGCATCCTCGTTTGATAAACGACGATCGCGTCTCAGGAAGTGGTGTAGCTGACGGCGCTGGTCGCCGCGCTCTCCGGCAGGAAGCCGGGTTGATCAGCGCGCCACGGCTGGCAGGCTGATGAGGGGATCATCGCTGATCTGGCTGATGTTCTCAAGGGTCATGTATCGGGCCCGCTGCACCGCCCATTCATCGTTCTGCTCGAGCAGCAGCGCACCGACGAGGCGGACGATGGCGTTGTCGTTCGGGAAGATGCCGACCACGTCGGTTCGGCGCTTGATCTCGCCGTTGAGACGCTCGATCGGATTCGTGCTGTGAAGCTTGGCCCGATGCTCCTTGGGGAAGGTCATGTAGGCCAGCACGTCAGGTTCGGCGTCGTCCATGATGGTGGCGAGCTTGGGCACCTTCGGCCGGATCTGATCGGCGACGGCGCGCCATTGCGTGCTTGCGGCCTCCGGCGTCTCCTGGGCAAAGGCGGTGGCGATGAAGGCCGAGACGACGCGGCGGCCGCTCTTGCCGGCGTGCGTCAGCACGTTCCTCATGAAGTGGACCCGGCAGCGCTGCCATGTGGCTGAGAGCACCTTGGTCACGGCGGCCTTCAGAC
>NZ_VFVA01000077.1:0-2894 GCF_006442155.1 Mesorhizobium sp. B2-4-14
GCTCCAGATCGAGCGGGCGCGGTTGACCGGATCGCACGCGCTTTGCCCGGTATAGGAACGTCTTGATCGGGGCCGGAAAGCAGTAGGTCCGCTTGTGGTGCAGGGAAGAATGATAGCGGACGCTAGCCAAGCGGCAAATCAGGCCCGGAGCCGCCACATTCGCACAGGACCTGTACCACGCAATTCCGTTTCCCCGAGTGGGTCGCGAGCAAAATTTGGTCCAAGCAGTTTGTGAGTTGCATCCGAAATACGTATCTCATCGGGCTCAGCGGACTTTTGAATACGTGCGGCGAGATTGACGGTGTCGCCCCACAGGTCATAGGCAAAGCGCCTGTTGCCTATGACGCCCGCCACGATTGGTCCGGAGTGGATTCCAATTCTCAGTCTCAGCGGTTCTCCCGCGAAGCGTTCGCGCCTACCCACCTCCCGCAGTTCAACTGCATAGTGCGCAAGGGCTTCTGCATGATCGGACCGCGCGACGGGCAGGCCGGCCACCACCATCACACAGTCGCCGATTGTCTTGATCTTTTCGCAGCCGTATTCTTCTGAGAGCAGATCCGCCGCCTTGAAGAAGTAATTCAAGATCGCGAGCGTCGTCACGGCCCCAACGCTCAGCGCTCTTTCCGTGAAACCGACGATGTCGGCGAAAAGCACACTCACGTCTGCATGATTGTCCGCAATTTGTTCGTGCGCCTTCAACCGCTGCGCGATCGACGCCGGAAGAATGTTGAGGAGAAGGGTTTCGGCGCGCTGGTATTCACGCGACAATCCCTCCTGGCTCTCCCTCAATGCCTCGTTCGTCGATTGCAGTTTCTCGTTGAGTTGACGCTCCCTCTCTTGCAGGAGCGTCATTTCATAAGCCTTCTGTTGAAGTCGCTGCCTGTTGTCGCGTTCGGCAGTGGCGTCAAGAAAGAGCAGCCACACGCAGGCATTGTCAGCAGCAAAAAGATGAAGATCCGCGACACGCCCGTTGGGCAGTTCCACCATGGCCATATGATATGGAAGTTCCGGGCAAGGCAGCAAACCTTCCATGAAGTCAAGCTGGTCGGCAACAGGCTTGCCAGTGCGAAGCGATGAGAGTCCGTAATGTTTAACGTTGCCGCCCTTGGCAGCTATGCAAAGCTGGGCGTCAATTTTCAGATATGCGACAGCGTGCTCATTGTAGAAGAAATTGAAAATCCAGCTTCTGACTTCTCTTGGCAATCCATGCATGATCTATTTGGCGACCATCGAGGCAAGCTGGCGAAACGCATCTTCGACATATGCACCCGAAAGCGCACTTGTCAGATAGATTTGCCATCCAAGCTGCCTCAGTTCGTCGATCTCACCATCCGGTATCGCCCATCGATCGGCGAGATCGGATTTGTTGAACAGCAATACGAACGGCATAGCGCCGAATTCGGCCTCGACCCGCTCGCGCAGCGTGAGCGCCACGGCCAGAGTAGCGGGCCGGGTTCCATCGACGACGAGCACGAGCCCGGTCGCTCCTCGCACATAGCTGACGCGGAATGAGCCGATATCGTCTTCGCCGGCCAGATCCCACAAAATCAGATCCACGGTTTTATCCGGAAACGCGACACTCTTCTTGTCGATTTTCACGCCAACCGTGGTCAGGTAGTTTTCCGAGAAGATGCTTTGGACGAACCTGCGCACCAGGCTCGTCTTGCCGACAGCAAACCCGCCCAACATGCATATCTTTTTTTGCAGCATCCCGGGCTCCGACTACTCCAGGTTTACCGTAACCGAAACCCGGCGATTGGTGGAGTTCCCAGTTCGACTATTTTCATTTTCGGGCACCGCTGGCTCAAAGGTGCCGGCGCCCCGAACCAGCAGCAGTTCCGGAGCGACGCCGCGCTTGTTGAGAAGCGCGCGAACTGTCTCGGCGCGGGCGGCACTGATCGACGCGTTGGCCGTCTCACGGCCCGTTGTGTCTGAATGGCCGGTCAACATGAACCGCGCTGTCACGCCTGCCTTGCGGGCATTTTCGGCGAATTCCTTCAATTGATCAGCCAATCTGTCGAGCACCGGCGACTGCTCCGGACCCGGGACAACTCTACCGGAAGAGAAGAAAATATCGGTCGTCTGGATGGCCTCTCTCAAATGATTAAGTTCTGCAAGGTTCAGCTCGTGCAGCTGCGAGACGTCCAGAACCACTCCATCCGCCGAAAGTTGTTCGGCGGCGGCCCGTGCCCGGCTGATCCACCCGGCAGGAGCCTCGCCCACGACCAGGATGCGACCTTGGATGATCGAAAGCTGAACCGATTTCGGCGGGGACAGCGACGCCGTCAGCCGCTTCACCACGAACTTTGGATCAAGGCTCTGAAAGAATTGCCACTGTGAATGAACGCGGGCGGGATCAACCTGCGTTCCGGACAGCAGAGCTTTCGGGTCGGCGGCAAGCGGGTCTCTCAGGCCGGAAATGTAGAATTGGCCTCCCCTCTCCGTTTGTTGGGCGACGATGATTCCCGGTTGGGCCTCGAGTCGCGACACATAATACTGCCAGTGCTCCGCCTCGCGTGCTTCGGGGCTCACATCACGAACCTTGGAGATGTCGAATTCCGGTCCGCCTGCCGAAAGCTGTCGGGCCGCGGCGCGCGCCCGATCTATCCAGGTGTCGGGAGCCTCACCCTCGGCAACGATGCGATTGTCGACGATCGAAAGCCGAACCGATTTCAGCGGGTACAGCGACGCCGTCAGCCGCTTCAACGCGAACTCCGGTTCAAGGCTTTGATAGAATTGCCACTGCGAATGGACCCTGCCGGGATCGACCTGCGTTCCCGACAGCAGCGACTGCGGGTCGGCGGCAAGCGGGTCTCGCAGGCCGGCAATATAGAATTGGCCATCGCGGATGTTTTGTTCGGCAACGATGATGCCCGGCTGGGTCCCCAGTCGCG
>NZ_VFVA01000078.1:0-2060 GCF_006442155.1 Mesorhizobium sp. B2-4-14
TCCGACGATCTCGAACTTGTTGCCGCCGACTGGCGTGCCTGGGCCGATGCCTACCGTCTGCCTATGCTTCTGCTTGGTGCAGACGGAGTTGCGCGCACGCTCGAGGAAACGCTCGGTGCCAGCATCAACGCGCACTCACCCCAGCGAACGCAACATGGACCGCGTCTCGACCATGCGCCCAGACTTTCTAATGCTGGCCTGATGAACAAACTGACGTCGTTAGAGCATATCGGTCGACTGGTGGATCGGAAGTGACCTGACAACGTGTCTCGTGTTCAGTTGGTCTGCAGGGTCGGTCCTCCTCACTGCGCCCGTTGCTGGGGGCCGCGGTTCGTGGCAGACCCGACGAATTTGTCCTAAAACGATGTCGGCCAAGTGTTCCTGAACACGATCTGCCGAAGCTAAGCGCCATCAGCTAGATCACGTGGACCAACGACAGCGGACCGCGTCAACCCCTTCGCTGGGTTCCTGTCTCATGCTGGACAGTAGACAATCCCTGACCCATTCTCCGCCTCGGGGAAAAAGGCCTTGAACGGATATCGCTATGGCAATCAGTCTTCTCCGTCCTTGCCTCAGGCGCCTATTGGCGGCAGGGGTGTCAGCGGTCGACGTGTCACCGAGTGCGCAATAACACGCGCACAAAGTCTGCCGACCCGCGAAACGCTCATCCGCCTCCCAAAGAACTCCAGAACAACGAGATCCGGTCAAATACGATCACCGGATCGGTAAGCACTTGCGAGGAACCCGATCAGGAAACGGCTCGCCCTGGAGCGACATATCGGGAATCGGAGATCAGAGGCGGCCATGGCTTTGCGTAGCAATTTCCTTGCGGTTGGGTGCTACCGACCCGATCAGGTGAGCGCCAAAATTTTCGGAGATTTCACGTTCTCCGAGACGGCTGAAAGGCATCGCCAGGAGGTCTGGCAGAAATTCCAGAAGCGAAATCCCGGAGCCTTCGATGGATCTCTTGCGCGGCTCCACGCGCTTGACGCGACAGGCGAACGCATAGATCTGAAATTCCAGCGAACCACCTTCTCTTCCTATGTCTCGAGTAGGGATCCCGCGTTCGTCGACAGATTCCCAGATGCGAGCCGATCCGACCCGATAGGAATTACTGCCGTGGCGCTAGGGATTGACGGATATGTGCTCGTCACCAGGCGTTCATTGGAGGCTGAACAAAACCCAGGAGGCCTGTATTTCGTCGGGGGCTATGCGAATGCGCATGACGACGGACCCGTGGATCTGTTTGCGGAGGCTGAACGGGAACTGAGGGAGGAGACAGGTTTCGACGAGGTCGATAGATTGGGTTCACGCCTGCTCGGAATCGCCTATGATCCGGTGCACTGCCACCCCGAAATAACCATCTTGCTTCGTGCGAGAGCCTCGGCAGGTGAAATGTTGAAGCATTTGAACAAGGCCACGGATGCGGCCGAGGCCCATTCGCATCATGTTCTCCCTCTCACATCCGTTTTGGACGGGTCGGCTGCAAGCAGGATTGGCGGCCCGGCGACTTGGAGCTTCGGCATCGGCAGCGAACTGCTGAGAAAGACTGACTTGGCGTTTGCCGGAAGATGACTGCAGGACTAGCGTCGGATAACCTGAAATGCAGTTAGGAAGCTAGGTCCCTGTCGAGCGCCGCCGACAGCTCCGCCACGGGTCACCGACTTCAGCGACCGCTGGCGCTCCAGGCCGACTCGCCGCGTCACGTGCCAGGGGTTGTTGTCGATCTGGATCCGGATCAGCATCGGTAGCGAGCCATGTTGAAGGGGAGCGGACGACGTTGGAATACTGGGACAAAGTCGAACAGGGGGCTCGCCTCAGAGGAGCATGGGCATCGAGCTTCGACGATCGCCAGAATGCTCGAGGATGCCGGTGTCCCGGTCTACGGGCCCGAAGGCGGGGCGAGCCAGGTTCACCTGTTCGTGGCGCTGAACGACCTGATGCCAGAGCAGGTGGCGAAATCCGGGCGCGATCACTTCGTCGCGGTGCGGGTTGCACGCAACTGGTGGATAATGTGTAGAGCGGCCAAACGCGGTCGCCGTCATTCGATGCGTCGGGAG
>NZ_VFVA01000079.1:0-1693 GCF_006442155.1 Mesorhizobium sp. B2-4-14
AACGCGGTCATCGTATATGAGGCTTGCCGACGAAGAATCGGCGCTCATGAAGACGCTGGGGTTCACATCGAAGCGTTATCCACCCGAGACAGTCATTTTCAGCCAGGGTGAGGACAACGATCGCGTATTCATAGTCGAGTCGGGCTGGGGTTGTCTGTCGCACGAACTTGCAGGGGGGCAGCGACAGATCCTGGATTTTGCCTTGAAAGGCGATCTCGTCCTGTCCCGGTTGAGCGGGGGTGGCGCGCTTGAAACGTTTGTTGCTCAAACCGAACTGAACGTCTTGGTAGCCTCGACCAAGACATTTACGCTCGCAGCCATGAAATCCCCCCATCTTTTCTCTCTGATCGTCGAGGCTCTTGGGCACAAGGGTGCCGTCATCGCAGAACATCTCACCAATGTTGGACGTCGCAGTGCCTTGGCGCGGACCGCACATCTGTTTCTCGAATTGAGGGCGCGCCTGGAACACATAGGCTCCGTCACCCGCGATAGCTATGAATGCCCTTTGACCCAGTACGATCTCGCGGACGCCCTCGGCCTCACTCCGATTCATGTCAACAGGATGCTGCGCGAACTGCGCGAGCGTAAATTTCTCGAATTCCGGCAAGGGCGTGTTCGCGTGCTCGATCTACGAGGCATGACGGAATATGCGGGTTTCGAATGCAGCTATATCGACAGTTGACATCTGGCTGTAGGAGCAACTTGGCATCCAGATGCGTCCTCAGCGAGGTGCGCATTGCCGTCCCGCGGCAAGGCGGGCAAAAGGGCAAGTGGTTGCGCGGTTTGGCTCCGCACGGCCATTGGCGCAGGCTGACCCTTCCCGGCGCATTGCGCCGGGGCCGGCTCGAAGCCTTGCGTGTTCGACCGCCCATCTACGGGCAGTGCTTCCGCGGCGCCGGCTTGGTGATTTCCATCTCCCTTTAGCTGCTGGCCAGCAAAGCCCTAGGGCAAATGTTGGTGTCCGCAACCAAACCTATGGCGCAGCGCCGATGCCGCCGGTGCGCCGTTCGCTCATCGCGGCGTTGTCAAATCCACATGCGGGCAGCTTTGCTAGCGCGAGCTACATCCCCTGATTGGACATGACCTGGAATGGCCGGTGCGGTCTGGAGTGTTGGGATGCGGGCCACACCGGCCATCGCGGTCGGGGGGCCTCCCGCAAGGATTGGTATATCTTATATTAGCTACAGTGCAATTAAGCCTATCGGACGACCACCACCATCGCCGCGAACGGGAAGGATTCGAGTGCAGACCGAGCATTGCGGACTTGCTGTTCAGACCGAGTTGGAGACCGTCGGGAATGCCGATTGCGGCGACTCGACACAGCGCGTTCCCTCCCCTGTACTGAGCCTCAGCCTGGGGAAGGCGAACAGTTTGCGGGCGCTTTGCCGCCTTGGTTCTGCTCAGGGGCAACCTTCAGCGGCGTTGGTTGACTGTTCTAGCACCTGCCGATGATTGCCATTCTTGGGATGCTCTGGACATCACCTCGGCTAAACGCCCCGATGCTGGAACGTCGGCATGGAAACACACCGATCTCATCATCGACGTCGTGCCCGGTCGCGGCGGAATGTTCTCGCTTGAGAACGGGCGGGAGAAGCGGTTCCTGACGCGGTCGATGGTTTGTAATGTTGAGCCAGGAGCCAGCTGATCTGCCGGCCTGCGGGTTTTTCCGGAGCGCCGGCCCCTGAGGCGACAT